>JAYTIB010000939.1:0-2766 GCA_043732205.1 Schlesneria sp.
AACGCCCCCTTGGAAGTCCGCGGACCATTTCAGCCGATCGCGACCGCAACTCCCGGCCTGAACGTGTGCGAATTGATGCCGCGGACGGCGCTGCTGACCGACAAGATCGCCGTTCTAAGGGCGATGTTCACCGGCGACAATGCCCACTCGTCCAGCGGCTACGCGATGCTGACGGGGATGTCCCACGTGCCGTTGAGTGCGGAGAGCGTCACGGCCAAAGCTCCGAATCTTTGGCCGAGCGCCGACAGCATCGTGCGCCTGCTGCGGCCCCCGCAGAACGGACTCCCGTCGTCGATCGTGCTGCCCGAACACATCTGGAACGACGGCAACTTTCCGTGGCCGGGTCAGGATGCCGGGTTCCTGGGACGCAAGCATGATCCGTGGCTGGTCCATTGCGATCCGAACGAGTCGAGTTTCAAGATCCCCGATCTGGCGTTTCCCGACGATGTCAGTTCGTCACGCTTCTCGACGCGCCGCAGGTTGCTCGATCAGGTGAATCTCCGACTGGACGACTCGCTGCGGGCCGCGCCCATTCGCCGCTATGTCGAAGAGAGCGAGCAGGCGCTGGGGCTGCTCGGAGGATCGGCCGCGCGCCAGGCGCTGGACTTGTCACAGGAACCGGACGCCGTTCGCGAACGCTACGGACGATCACGCTATGCCCAAAGCGTGTTGCTGGCCCGGCGACTGGTCGAGGCCGGCACATCGATCGTGCGGATCAATTGGACGCGCATCAAGGACAAGCCCAACCAGGGGGGATGGGACACGCACGCGACACACGCGCAAGCGTGCAAGGACTTCCTGATGCCGATGATGGATCAGGCGTATTCCGCGCTGTTGGAAGACCTGTCGCAGCGGGGGTTGCTCGATCAGACGCTGGTCGTTTGGCTGGGCGAGTTTGGTCGCACGCCCAAGTTCAACACCAATGGAGGCCGCGATCACTGGGGACACGTCTTTTCGATCGCGCTGGCCGGGGCCGGCATCCGGGGCGGAGTCGTGCATGGCTCATCCGATCGCGACGCCGCGTATCCGGTGGAAGGCCGGGTCGAACCGCGCGACCTGATGGCCACCATCTTCCATTGCCTCGGTTATCACCCCGAAACAGAGATGCGCGACGCGGTCGGCCTCCCGATGCCGATCAGTCGCGGTGACGTGATTCAAGCGATCTTCTGATCGCGGCGTGAGCCGCGCGGCGCTAGCCCCGGTTCCCTTTGTGCTTTGTGCTGCGGTTCTCTTGGCTGTGGCGACGAAGTTCCATCCAGCCCGGATGATCCATGAGCCGCGCGACTGCTCGCGGGCATGAATGAGATGTTTTCGTTTAACCGCGTGGGCATCGCCCCGCGTGTGTTGAGCGTGAATCACCGCTCACGCGCGGGGCGATGCCCACGCGGTTAAACGAGTCACCTTCGGCCGCGCGAGGTCTGGCGTCCGGTTTGGACACACGGACTCACGACAAACCGGACGCTAGCGCGTTCCGGCGCATCATCGCACCCGGCAAAGAGATCACCGGCCGGCGGCTTTGTCGGAGATGTCCTTGCGGCACCACGCGCCATCCCAGCGGATGCATTTGACCGCCTGATACGCGTGGAGCTTGGCCAGCGCGAGGTTGTCACCCAGCGCGGTGACGCCGAGGACTCGGCCACCGTCGTTGACGATTTGGTCCCCCACCTTGAGCGTGCCGGCGTGGAAGACCTTGGTGTCGGGAACCAGCGCGGCTTCGTCGAGACCCCGCAACGGCTTACCTTTTTCGTAGTCGCCGGGGTAGCCGGCCGAGGCCATGACGACGCAGACCGACGAGCGCGGATCCCACTCGACCGACTCGATCGAATCGAGCTTCCCTTCCGCGGTCGCGAGCAGCAGCAGACCCAGATCGGTCTTCAATCGCATCAGCACGGCTTGCGTTTCGGGATCGCCCATGCGGACATTGAACTCCAAAACCTTCGGCCCCTGGTTCGTGAGCATCAGTCCGGCGTAGAGGCACCCGCGAAACGGCCGGCCTTCCTTTTTCAGTTGGTGGACCGTGGGAACGAGGATCTTTTCGACCACCAGATCGATCAGTTCCGGGGTGATGATCGGCGTCGGTGAGTACGCTCCCATGCCGCCGGTGTTCGGACCGGTGTCGCCGTCAAACGCGGCCTTGTGATCTTGGGCGGCCTCCAGCGGGACAATCGTATTTCCATCGACAAACGCCAGCAGGCTGACTTCTTCACCCTCCAACCGTTCTTCGATGACGATGCGGCTGCTCGCTTCACCAAATTCCTTCATGAGCAACATCCGGCGGATGGCCTCGCGGGCCTCTTCCTTGGATGAGCAGACGACGACTCCCTTGCCCGCCGCCAGCCCGTCGGCTTTAACGACGAACCGTTCGGTGTGCTCTTTCTCATCGACGTAGCTGATCGCTTCGGCGGAGTTCGTGAAGACGCGGAACTCGGCCGTTGGGATGTTCGCCCGTTGCATCAGTTCCTTGGCGAAGGTCTTCGACCCTTCCAACTCGGCCGCCTTTTTGGTGGGACCGAAGATCTTCAGATCCGCCTTCATGAACTCATCGACGATCCCCGCGACCAGCGGAACCTCGGGGCCGACCACCGTCAGATCGATTTTCTCCGCCTGCGCGAATTTCAGCAGCCGGGGAATGTCCGTCGCCTTGATGTCGACGTTGGTCGCATCGAGTCCCGTGCCGGCATTGCCGGGGGCGCAAAAGACCTGGGTGACCGAGGGGGACTGCTTGAGTTTCCAGACGAGCGCGTGTTCGCGGCCGCCGTTGCCAAC
>JAYTIB010000940.1:0-7315 GCA_043732205.1 Schlesneria sp.
CGGCGGCATCCAAAAACTCAAACGCCTCCTCACCGCCGCCTTACCCAACGAATACAGAACCCCCGCCTAAATTCGGAACCAAAGAGCGCAACTTCAAAAAGCGTGAGCGAGGGCGGGCGACAGCGGTCATTCCCCGCAATTCCCTCGCTGACACTTCGGGTTACTTGGCTAAAGTGAGTGCCATTGGGCCCACGCCACGACACCATGCGGCGACGACGCCAGCACCGTGCTGCCCCATTCAAACCGGTACGGCAGGTTCATCCGTTCCAGCCGCAGCCAATCCATGCGCGCGGGATCGTAAAGATAGCCGCGGCCCGAGACCATCAGTCCGCACTTCGGGTCATACGCATAGTGCTTGTAGTTATGCACGCCGACCCACGGGCGGTTCAGCAGCGACGAGTCGAACCCGCCGCCGCCGTTGGCCCCGTACGGATCGTCGGCATCAAATCCCTCGACGATGCGGCCCGACGCGGGTGAGTAGTGGGCCACCGTGCTGGCCGAGCGGACGCAATGGCCGCCGCCCCACAGCAGGATCCGTTCGCGGTCGGAATCCCACACCGATGTTCCCCAGTCGCGCTGCCGGCAACCGCGGCACGGATTGCGCGGCGACGGGGGCAGTTTGACCCAGTAATTCTCGGGAAGTTCGTCGAGCCCCACGGGTCGCGGTGTCTCGTCGACCTCGCAGAATTCGGCACGGAACGGGGCCGTGCGATACAGACGCTGATTGGGTGCGGTCCCCAACTTCGAGCGTCCCTCGTCGTCCATGCGCGCGGGATCAAACGGCAGCGACCAGGTTGCCGAGAGCCGCTTATCGTCGCGCGCGTGACTCACCAGCAGCAACTGATCGGAATCATCGGCGGCCAGCGCGGGCGGCGAAAACCATTCGGCGGCGTAGCCGTCAAAGTGCCCGACCGCGCCCGGCCCGACCGGTTTCCCCCTTGGCTGGCGGCGTCCACGTTTGGTTCAGGCTCCAACGGTTCGACTTCACGTCGTACAACCAGAGTTGGACCGGACTAATCGGCGCTGAGGGACGGGCCGAATAGTCGGTGTTGTTTGACGACGCGTATCCCTCGTACAGCGCGATCCGACCCGACTGGGGCAGGTACTGCAGCGCGTGCCCGGCGCGCGGACTGGGACTCAGATCCGGCGCGGCTCGACGCCACATTTTCTGGTCGACGTCCAACAGCCATGTGTCGTTCATGAGATAGTCTTCGTGATCGCCGCCGAGTCGTACTACTATTCGTCAACTTCACGTCGTGCTGCGCGCATTTCGGAACCAGCCGATGACCCCGGCGAAGAGGCGGCAGTGAGACCACAGATTTCACGGATTTCACAGATGAAGAGGGAAGAGAAGAATGCATTTGGTCTTCGTCTGATCTGTGAAATCTGTACTACTAACGTTTTGTTTCTTCGCGCCGCGCGCAGATTTTGAACAGAAGCAAACGAAGGGAACGAAGGGGTTGCGATCCATCAGACTCAGACGGTCTTGCCAAAGTCGCGTTTTGGCCGATCCTTTGTTTCCTTCGTTTCCTTCTGTTCCAGATTTGGTTGCGGCTCAAGGCCGCGCTGGGTAATCCGTGGTTCTGCTTCTGACTCTTTGGATGCGGCCGGAAAATCCCTGAGCCAGCGGCGAAGGCTGGGGAAACGAACGACGGAACTCCGAAATCTCAAGCGGGGCGGCCGCGTCCCATGCGCGAGCTTGGCTTGGTTCCATCACCGCTATCGCGCGATGGACACAATATCCCGCGGTGCCGCGGCGGGACGGAAGGCCACCAGCGTGCGATCGGTTTGGACCAGGCAGCCGTGTTCGTCGGCGGTCACGTCCAGCACACGCTCGTTGTTGGCGACGGTCATTTGTTGGATGACGCGGCCCGTCTTCGCATCGCACCAGACGATGGACTGCGGTACCGAACGGTGTGCATCGGGCCCGCTCCGGGAAGGCACCGGCCAGGCGGCGATCAGTCCGCCACATGCGGCGACGCGCCATTGGTCGGCGGCGCTGCCGAGGAACCGTTCCCACTGACAATCTCCATACTTGAGCGAGATCCGGCGGAGCAGTCCGTGGCTGGCGGCAAAGGCCGCGTCGTCCGTCGCAACCACCTGTGCACCGGGAACGTTCAATGGCCGATCGGCGATTCCCACCGACCAGTCGGGCCGGCCCGTCGACCGGTTGACACTGGCGAGAGTCGTTCCGTCAACGGTCAACAGCAACCGGCCACCCGCCGACCACAGGACGGGATCGACATGCGCGAAGGAGACTCCGCCCCGATACAGCCAGCGGCTGCGACTGTTGGCGGTGGACCGGCAGTCGATCCGGCGATCGGCATTGATCGTCACCAGCGTGTCGTCTTCGACTGCCGGTCCCTGCAACCACGGTTCGGTCTGACCCGGTCGCTCTGTCACGCGGCGATCGGCCGAGATGTCGATCAACCAGTGGATGGCGGGCTGCAGGGTTTGCAGCGCGATCTGGCGCGATCCGCACGACCACTGCTTCTGCAACTTTCCCCTGGGCGGCATGAACGTCCAGGCCACGCTTCCCGTCCGGGCGTCGATCACCGTGACACCCGATGCGGTGTCGAAGGCGAACACCCAATGGTCCCGGACGGACAATTGAACGGGAGGAACAGGCTTCGCCGATTTATCCGATCGATCATTCTGATCCGCGATCCGCCAGACTCCACCATCCGCGATCACCACACGATTCGCGGATGGTTCCTCCGACTTCGTCAGCGGAGTCGCCCACAATTCCCGACCATCTTCGAGGGCCACGGCGATCAACTGGTTCCCGGTGGCGAGCAACAGATGCGACTCGGCATAAGCGGACCATTGGGGAGCCGCCGCCAATGATCGGCTCCAGCGCACCCGACCCGTCGCGCGATCGAGGCATTCCCAACGGGATGCGGACCCATCCGCCGCCGATCCCGATCGATGGACCAACAGGCAGGCCACGCCGATGGCTGGAGGCTCGAACCGGGGAATGAGAATTGTTGCAGCTTCGCCCGGCGGCGTGTTGCCGGGCTGAGCGATGCGTGAGGACTTCGGTGACTCCACATCGAGAGACCACGCGCGATCGAGATACCGGGCGGCTGGTTGTTCGGACGGCTCAGACAGCTTGTATTCCGGACTCTCCAACCGCTGGCGCGCCAGATCACCGGCGCGCTGTGTGGAACCATCGAGCGCGATCTCTACATCGGCCAAGTCATCGGACGTCAGTTGTTTCCACGCGGTTCGCGCGGACCGCCGATAGCCGGCCGCCTCCAATGTTGTCGCCCAATCGACCAGTCGGGCCGCGCGGTCTTCAGGCAACGCGGACTGCTCCAGCAGTCGGGCGTGAATCGCGAGGGCGCTGTGGACGTCACCGGCGCGGTGACTCAATGCCGCCAGTTGCCGCCATGCCCCGCGCGTCGCTTCGGCGTTGGGATATCGCTGCAGCGCCCGCCGCAGACCGGTCAGATCGTTGGCCTCCAATAGGGCCGAGATTTCACCGGCCGCGCGAGTTTCGACTTCGAGATACGCCGCGCGGCCGCGTTTCTTGATCAGGCTGGAGATGGCCGTCGCCGCCGTCGCGCCCGCCGTTGTCACACGATAGACCTCATCGCGGATCTGATCATCGTCCAGGACTTGCTGCCAGTAGTCGACCGCGGCGACCGGCCGGCTCCGTGACAATTCCGCTTCTGCGAGGTCGATCAGCAGTGAGGCGACATCCACCGGTTCCGTGGCCAGTTGGCGGGCTTCCAACAGCCGCTCCACGGCCAGCGCCGTGTCCCCTTCCGATAGCGCCACGCGGGACGCCTGCCGCAGCAGTTCCAGCAATCGGTTGCGGAAGCGCGACGATGAAGACTTGTCGGCCTGTGTGTCGGCATCGCCCGCTTTGATCGCCTTGCGAAGCGTGGTCATTGCGGCATCCAGGTTCCCCTGTGCGACTTCCACATCCGCCAGTTGCCCAAGCAATGTTTCAGTCGACATCTGCCGCGTACGCCGACCGGGACCAACCGACGATGCGATGAGCGGACTGCGCTGACCATCCGCGCCGGTTCGTTCGGAAAGCTCCCGTTCCAAGCGTTGCTTGAGCAGACTGTACTCGCAGTAGGCGACCAACCGTTCGGGCTGCGCGACCAGCAGCATCCCCTGCGAAACGGTCAGGTTCCCACCCACCTCGGCGGCACCCGGCGTGTGCAGCTTCTTCTCACCGAGAGTCTTCCCGGTCGTGGCATCGATGATCTTGATCGACTCGCGCGTCGGCCAGAGGATGACGTTGCCGGCCAGCACGCCGCGACCGTAACCCTGTTCTTCCGGAGGGGGTCGATTTCGCAGCCCGCCGGTCTGTTTGCCGAACACCACCTGGTGGGTGGCGATGTCGATCGACGTCAGCAGGTTTCCACTGACGATCAACCGTCCGGCGGCTCCGCCCGGGACGACCCCCAGCAGATGCCGCCAGCGGTCCGGTTCCGATTGCTTCGGCTGCCACCGGACCCGGCCCGAATCTGCCTCGATGCAAAACAACCGGCTGCAATCGTTCGGGGCCACGAACAGCAGGCCCTCATGAAACATGGCCGGGACCAACCCCTGGTTCAAATGGTCGGAGGCGTTCGTCCGTGAGGGAGGGAGGCTTTCGTACGTGACGGCCCAATCGAGCCGGCCGTCTTTGGCGTTGACGGCGACGATCGCCCCGGCGTCGGTCGACAGGAACAACCGGCCCGCCCCCGCCGTCAGCAGCAGGTGGCTGACCCGGTTCTGATGATCCTCAAAGGCACCGCGCGGAAAGACCACGGGACGGTTCCAAATCAACGTCCCCGTGGCGGCATCCAGACAGGCGATCGCGAACTCGAACTGCGGCCTGCGCCGGCTGAGCGCCACAAACGCCCGGCCACCGATGACCAGCGGCGATCCTTCAAACCGCCACGTGTGATCCTCCTTGATCAGTTCATTCGCCGCGACCTTCCAGACCAGCTTGCCCTGACCATTGGCGAGATCCAGACAGATCAGATCGTTCTCCAGCGCGTCGCTGTTAATCTCGTTGTCGGCGGCATTCGTCACCGAACCGAGGCGCACATACAACCGTCCGTCCGCAACGGTCATGGTGTGGTACGGCACGCCGCTGCAAACTTGGTTGGGCGATCCGTGGTCTTCCTCGGGGGCTGGTGGATAGATCTCGGCCGTGCCCCGTTCGGTCGGCCAGGCCGGTTCGCCCGTCAACAGATTCCACGCCCAGACCGAGCGGGCGTTGTTGACGAGCACGATGTCTCCAAACGTCACCGGATGGTAACTCAGCGGACCCCGGTCGGGTGCGGCATTGAACCGTTCGGGAAATCTCAGCCGCCCGGCGGGCAACGGATGCGACCAGCGCGATGCACCGAGTTCCACTCCGGCCGGCAACACACCACTGCGACTGGCGTTCAATCCGAATGTCGAGGCATCGCCGGCGTCGGTCGGAAACTCCCACGCCGCCGATTCGTCGAGGATCTGTTTCAACAGATCGGACAAACGTCCCTGTCGCCCGGCCAGCGTTCCTTCCGCGTCGCCAACGAGTTCCTTCAGTCGCTCCAACTCTGCCAGTGCGCGGTCACGTTCCCCTTCCATCAAAGTACACAACACCAGCCGGGCCAGAACCCCGGCGGGATTCAGGTCACTGTCGGGATAACGGAGCACCGTGGGGAGGTTCGCCGCGCGGGCCTCCTGACCGAGGGGCACAAGCTGCGTCCAGTACAGCCGCGCCGAGGCGACGTCACCGCGATCCCAGGCCGCTTCACCGAGTCCCCACAGAGCGTCGTCCCCAAAACTGCTCAGATACGCTTCGCGGAACACCCGCAGCAGGTCGGACTCGTCATGAGTCTGCTTCCAGTGATCCATCCACCGTTTGGCCTGCGGATCGACTTTCTTGCGATAGGCGGCCAGACCCTCGGCGGGCAGGCGCGACAGCAGGATGTTGCAGCGCGTGGCGACGTTCAGATACACGGCCGACCCGCCCGCGGTACCCGGTTGGGCCTGCACCAGCATCCGTCCGTCGGTCTGGGCAATCTCCTGCAAGACCTCGATCGCCTCGGACCAGCGCTTCTCCGCCAGATAGTCCTCGATGGCCCCGAACCGCTTGAGCACATTCGTGTCGGTCGGCAGCGACGCCGATTCACGCATCGGCCTCTTCGGCGGATCGGCAGCACCGGCATCGTGTGCGAGCACACACATCACGCACACGCTGGCACAACATCGCAGCAATCGTCGCAGACTGTCGTTCACACGAGCCTCTTTCTCTGTTCGGCTCTGTTCGGCGCGGGTCTCCCGACCCCGCCGAAACGGCTGACCGAAGGTCTCCTCTTCAATTCTCAACACGAACGGCGGAGAGCCCCTTCACCGTGACTCACGCAGCCGCGTTCCGATCCAGAACAACACGGCGGCGACGGCCAGCAGTCCCGGCATCCAGATCAAGGGGAACCCAATCTGAAGTTGCCACCAAGAAATCAACGGCGTCACCGTCAGCACTAGGAACTGAATGACAAGACCGATCTGCTGCTTCACAGGGGAATCTCATCTCGGAAAGTTTGCCACAGGGACCGACACTTCGAGCGACGTGGAAACATCCGCCACGATGGGGACGTGGAAGAACTTCGCTTTCTCATTCGGACGAATGTACCCGGCCTGTTCCTGCCAGACGGAGAAGTCGTGCTCGCCGACGGGCAGGTTCTTGATCTCAAACGAACCGTCCTTGCCGGTGACGGCCGCATACGGATGATCGAGCACCACCCACCATGCCTGCATCCACGGATGAATGTCGCAACGGACCGTTAGCGGCAACCGCTCGGCAAACTTAAGCTCACGCACGCTGTCGTTGCCGGGAGTCACGACGTAGCCGTGCTGGACGTTCTTGATTGGATACTCATGCACGTTGTACGCGAAGGGGTCCGGACTTGAGATTTCGATCTTCTGATCGGTTCGGACCAACAGCACGTGCGGAACAAATCTTCCTCCCACGGCTTGAAACTTCACAGTGCGATCTTTGCTCTCACGCAGGTCCGGATGAATCGCGACCGGCTTCTTTTGCAGATAGACCACCACGTTGGCAATGCCCTTGGTGGTCTTGTCGACAACCAGCGATTCGTCGGGAATGTTGCGAATCCCATTTTTTCCGCCAACCGGTCCGACAAGCAGCCGTGCCATTGGAACATCGCCTTCCAGTACAACACGTCCCTTGAGATGTCCCCACTGCGGCTCCGCGTCGTCAGCCAAAGCACCTGCGCAGGCGAACAGCATCAGGCACGTGAATGACATTGCGGCTCGAAGTTTCATCGCATTACTCCACTCCAATCATCCGTCGTTCCGT
>JAYTIB010000941.1:0-7314 GCA_043732205.1 Schlesneria sp.
CTCGGGACGTGATTCGTCAAATTGAGAAGTACGACGAGGGCGGTGCCCTGACGTACATCCCGAATTGAAGCCCTCACGTCCCGGTCCCGAGGTTAACAGTCGCCGCGGGTGAGTTCCCGATCCACCACCGTGATCCCAACTTGGTGGTTACTTCGTGTATTTCTTCTTTCCCAGCGGGATCGGGGTGGCTTCGGCACTGGCTGAACTGGAACTGGAACTCGGCGCTGGGCTGCTGCTGGAACTGGATGACGACGACGAACTGCTGGGACTCGGCGACGAACTGCTCGAACTGGATGACGAGCTGCTCGAGGGCGCAGTGGTTGCGAACTCTTTCTTTGCGATGTTCTGCGCCAGCGTGGCATTACCCTCCTGCAACTCCCACGCGACCGCCAAGACCCAGCGTGCTCCCGCGAGCGGGATGTCAGATGTCACAAACGGCATGGCCGGGCTGGTGATGGGCCCTATGAGAGTTCCGTCCGCATCATCGTAGGGCGTTCGAATCACTGCCGGATCCGGATTGCTTATCGTCTCAGCCGACGTTGAATACCATCTGATCCAGAGGAGATGGGGGACATCTCCTTCAACTCTGATTCGGAACGTCCCGGCGACAGATCCCGCTTCCACCGATGCAGTGAACGCCGACGCAGTGAACGCCGACATGACCGAAACACCGGCATGTAACTTCCGGTCAATCAATTGGATAATCTCAAGACCCAATTCGACGGAGTTTAGACCAACCCGCTTTGTCATCTAAGGAGCCCTTGTCAAGGAAGGATTGCGGAACTCGACTGTCGAGCCCATTGCAAAAACACCAAATGCACCGCAATAGTCGTCAACAAAATAGTGTGAGTTGACTAGGTCGTCACACAACTCCGGACAATTCAACCCGCCCAAAGAAACGTTTACAAGGCGGTCGCCGTCAAGTTCGATCTCAAATCGCAGTTTGTCGTGAATTTTCGGCACAACTTGAGAAACAAATTCGTTCCGATCTCCATTCACGGCACCATTCTCGGAGTTGATTGAGGAGAGACACCGCCGGACGGCCACCCTGCGTTTTGAGTCCACCACATTGAGCCACAAGACCTCGACGACCTGAAACTCGGCCGCTCGTTCAGGGTCATTTGGATTCTGTCGAAATCCCAGAAAGAAACCAAAGCTCCCTTTGTCGGATCGCATACTGACATCAACCCCCAGACGAATCTTGCCGATCGCATTGGGCTGCAATTCTCCGAGCTGGACCAGCCGAATCGTTCGATTAGCGTGGATCACCAAAGATTTCAGGTCATCATCCAGACGCCAGGCCCCCAATCCGCTTCGCCTCTGCCAGGTGACATCGGCGGGACGAACCCCAAACACCTTTTGCCATTGCTGGGTGAGAGGGCTGTCGGGAGCCGCAACGGCCGGCACCTGAACAGCGGCCACGGGGAGTACGGTGGTTACTGGATTCACGGCAGTCAGCGTCGTTGATGAATCAATGGTCGGTGACTTCGGCGGATTGCCCGTCGATGCGGCCAGACCCGAATTGGTGCGAGCCTCCGCGTCCTTGTCGGGACGGCTTGCCGCATGAATCCCCCACCAACCCAACACGGCGAGAACGCCGGCGACCACTGCCACGGAGACTGCCACGTTGCGGGGACGGCGGACCTCGGTGGCATGAGTCTGAAACTCCGTCCCGTGACTCGCCGCCGAAGGGATTGCCAGAGGTTCGGTCGGATCCTTGGCCGTGGAATTATTCCCGATGGCAGCCGGGGCCATCATTCCCAACGGAAGCATCATTGACGGGAGATCCGGCTTCGTGCAGAAGGGGACAAGTGCTTCGGCGAGATCCTTCGGCTGGGCGAAGCGGTCGTTCCGGTGCTTGGCCATGAGTTTCTTGACGAGCGCCGCCAATTCCGGCGGCACATCGGGTCGGAACTGCTGGACCTCGGGAATCGGGAGTGAGGCGTGAGCCCACATCTTCTTGACGGGCGATGAATTCTCGGGCATCGCGAAGGGGGTCCGGCCGGTCAGCAGTCGAAACAGCGTGCAGCCCAGGCTGTAGAGATCCGCGCGAATGTCGACCTCGTGCGAACCTTCCGCCTGCTCCGGGGACATGTAATCGGCGGTCCCCAGCACGGTATGCACACCCGTCAGTCGTTCCTCGATCGGATCGCCGCGTTTCAACAACGCCAGTCCCAAGTCGGCGATCTTGATCCCGGTCTTCGACATCAACAGGTTGGATGGCTTCAAATCGCGATGGACCAAACCGCACTCGTGGACATGCTGCAATCCCAAAGCCGCCTGCCGAATGATCTCACACGCATCGGCGACCGGCATCGGCGCGAGACGGCGTGCCAGGGTGTCGACGTTTTCGCCGTCCACCAACTCCATCGCCAAGTACAGCGTTCCATCCGCTTCGCCCGCGTCGAAGGCGCGCACGATGTAGGGGTCGTCGAGTTGCCCGATGGATTTCATTTCGCGAAAGAACCGCTGTCGCGCGTCCTGGTCTCCCGAATGCTTGGGCTTGAGCAGTTTGATGGCCACCCGGTTTTGCAGCAGGGTGTGCCGTGCTTCAAAGACATCGCCGCCGCCGCCGCTGCCGATCGGTCGCAGGATTTCATACGGGCCAATCATCCGCAACGGGGCCGTACCCGGAGCATAAGCGCATGTGAGGGCCTCCACGCCACCGGGGATGATGTCGCGCGGCGCAGGAGCAATCTCGATTTCGCTCTTTCCCGCTGCACGCAGCAGGGTGTCGAGTCGCGACCGTTCGTTCCAAGTGGAAACGCGATCACGGCAGACCGGGCAGTCCGCCAAGTGCGACAGCATGTCGGTCGAACTCGTCTCCTGCTCTGCATTGTGCAGAAGACGTCGCAGCGTATCGTCGGACGGACAGACCACGGTGGTGTTATCCCTTCACCCAAAAAGGAATCGAGTGCGCGAAGATGCTAACGTCTGGTGAAAGAGATTGTCCATTCCACGAAAGGCCATTCGGAAGATTTCTGTGACCCGAATGGATGCCTCGTTGAATTCTGCGGCGAGGCGCCTCCCCTGTTGAGGTTAGACCTCACGCGGCCGAAGGCGAGTCGTTTAACCGCGTGGGCATCGCCCCGCGCGTGAGCGGTGATTCACGCTCAAAACACGCGGGGCGATGCCCACGCGGTTAAACGAAAACGTCCTACTGCGGGCCGCGCGAGGCACAACAATGGTTTTCCGCCCGACAACCGATCAAGAAATCCTGGCGGCGCGTCCGCCCAAGCCGACGCTCGACCCGTGGTTGCCGGCGGCGTTCCTGGTCGAGCCCGAGCGGTCTGCCGCCGGTTCGATCGATCAGGTCGCCACGATCTTCCTCACCAACAAGGAGTGTCCGTTCCGCTGCTCGATGTGCGACCTGTGGAAGTACACGCTTGATGAACGGGTGCCGCCCGGTGCGATTCCGGCCCAGATCGATTACGCCCTCGAACGGCTTCCCGCGGCGAAGCACGTCAAGCTCTACAACGCCGGAAACTTCTTCGACGCGCAGGCGATTCCCCCCGAAGATTACGCCGCCATCGCCGATCGGGTCCGGCACTTCGAAACGGTGATCGTCGAGAATCATCCGCGACTGACGAACGAGCGCTGCGTGCGGTTTCGCGATCTGCTGGGGACTCGGTTGGAAGTCGCGCTCGGGCTGGAAACGATTCATCCGGACGTCCTGCCCACGTTGAACAAGCGGATGACGGTCGCCGACTTCGACCACGCGGCGCGATTCCTGCGCGATCACGACATCGACGTGCGGACGTTCCTGTTGCTCAAGCCGCCCGGCTTGGACGAGCGCGACGGGATCGAGTGGGCGTTGCGGTCAATCGAGCATGCGTGTGATGCCGGAGCCGGCTGTTGCAGCATCATCCCGACCCGCGCGGGGAACGGCTTCATGGAACTGCTGCAAGCGGCGGACGGGTTCACACCGCCGACCCTCCGCAGCATGGAAGAGGTTCTCGAACGAGCCATCGCACTCGGTCGCGGGCGGGTCTTCATGGATCTGTGGGATGTCGAAAAGTTCTTTGATTGCCGCCGCTGCGGACAAGCAAGAGCGGATCGCATCCGCCGCATGAATCTGTCGCAGCGGTTTGATCGCCGTGTGGAATGCGAATGTGATGGTCGCTCAGATCTCAAATCTGAAATTTGAAATTTGAGATTTGAAATCTCAGATTGATTCGAACCGCCCCTCGAAAGCCGAAGTCGTCGACATGAACGAATTGCAGACCGACATCGCCGTGATCGGGGCCGGCTTCAGCGGAAGCCTGCTGTCGCTGCTGCTCCAGCGGATCGGGCTGCGATGCGTGCTGATCGATCGAGGCTCCCATCCGCGGTTCGCGATCGGCGAGTCGTCGACGCCGATGGCCAACCTGATCTTGGAGGATCTGGCGCGCCGTTACGACCTGCCGCGCGTGGCTCCGCTGTCCAACTATGGGAGCTGGAAACGGACCTATCCGGACATCGTCTGCGGACTGAAGCGCGGGTTCAGCTACTTCCATCACACGCTGGGCGAGGACTTTCGACCCCGCGCGGATCATGCCAACGAACTGCTGGTCGCCGCCAGTGCCGGCGCGGACGATGCGGACACTCACTGGTTGAGATCGGACTTCGATCAGTTCCTGTGCGACGAGGCGGTGCGCGAGCGGATTCCCTATTTCGATCAGACCTCGATCAACGAACTGGTTCCGCGCGGCGACGGATGGGAACTGCGTGGCCATCGCCAGGGTGAACCGTGGAAGTGGACCGCGGACCTGGTGGTCGATGCCTCCGGTGATGGCGGCTTTCTGGCGCGGCAGTTGGGAATCGGTCATCACCCCGCGGGACTGAAGACCCGCTCACGCGCGTTGTTCTCACACTTCAAACACCTGCAGCGGTGGCAGGATCTTTACACCGCGCGGGGAGGAGACTCGTCGGTCCATCCGTATCCGTGCGACAATGCCGCGCTGCATCACGTGTTCGACGGAGGCTGGATGTGGGTGCTGCCGTTCGACAACGGGGTGACCAGCGCCGGATTCTCGCTCGATCCCGAGCGGTTTCCGTTCGACAGGGCGGTCTCCCCCGAGGCCGAGTGGGCGGCGATCCTGCGGCAACTTCCCGCCGTGGCCGAGCAGTTCTCCGAGGCCGAGCCCACAGTTCCCTGGCGACAGACCGGACGGATGCAGCGGCGCCTGGAGCGGTCGGCCGGTTCCAACTGGGTGATGCTCCCCAACACGGCCACGTTTTTGGACCCGCTGCATTCGACGGGGAATGCCTTCACCCTGGTGGGGATCGAACGACTGCTCGGGATGCTGGAACGCTCATGGAAGCGGCCGGGCTGGGACGACGAGATGCGGCGGTACGATGATCTCGCGCAGCAGGAGACCGAGTTCCTGGATCTGATTGTGAGCGGCAGCTTCATCGGCTTCCGGGAGTTCGAACGGATGGTGGCGCTGTCGATGTTTTATTTCTCGGCCGCGACCTGGTCCGAAACAGAACGCCGCGCCGGCCGGGCCGTTCGCGGTTCGGCGTTCCTGAGCGCCGATCACCCGGAACTGAAGGGGGCACTCGTGCGGGCGGTCGCGGAGATCGGCGATCCGGCGGCAATGCCAACCGATCAGTTTGTGTCCCGCATCCGAAGTGCGATCGCCCCGTTCAACCGCGTCGGATTGTGCGACCCGGCCAAACTCAACCAATACCGGTTCGAAGGGTGAGGCGGGTGAAATGCGACAGCGAAATCGGTAAGTCGAGCGGCAGGAATCGGCTTACAAGCACGAAGCGCAAGCGAGTGAGTGTGCCTGAAGACTCACTCGCTTGCGCTTCGTGCTTGTATGTGGGTAAACTTTCAACTGCCGTTCACGTCCCACGACACGCCGGCTCTTAATGCGAAACGCCCCGTGGTTGTCGGAAACCACGGGGCGTTTTGCGTTCAATCAAGAATTGGATTCAGGTCAGGCTTAGTAGCGTCCGCCACCACCGCCGCCTCCACCGTATCCACCACCGCCGCCGCCGGAGCGACCGCCACCACCGCCACCGCCGCCGCCGTATCCACCGCCACCACTGCGACCACCACCACCGCCACCACCGGAACGTCCGCCACCGCTTTCGCGGGGACGGGCTTCGTTCACGGTCAGTGAACGTCCCATGTAGTCGGTGCCATTCAGCGCCGAGATCGCCGCCTCACCACCATCCGACATCTCGACGAATCCAAAACCGCGCGACCGACCGGTTTCCCGGTCTGACACCACTTGTGCCGAGGTCACATTCCCATGCGCGCCGAACAGTTCTCGCAGGTCGTCGGCCGTGCAACTAAATGACAGATTGCCCACATACAGATTCTTGCTCATCGTCGTCCTTTTGCGGAGCCCAGAAGGCCCAATTTGAAAACTCGGAACATCCACCGCGCAAACGGCAGGGAAGACCGAAGCCAGTTCAGCGACGACAAACCGCGGCTACCGACAGCAACAACGCTGATTTCCGACAGATCAACGCGATGCCTGGAAGCAAACGGACATGACTGAGGCCGAGGTGCGTCACCGTGCTTGACGATCTTGGACGTCGCAAGAGAAAACTCGTGCAAACGGGCGAGACGAAAGGTGGGTGGGCGGAAAGGCGTTCATCTTCCTATTCCGACAGGTCCACAGCCTGCCGAAGTGGGGCTTGTTATTGCAAATCCCAAAACAAAAGGGAATCCCGACTCACGCATTTTTATGAAAGCGGACGCTGATCTGTCGGCGACTGCCCGAAAATGCCCGCAGCACGGACAGGGGCTGCCGGTGCGTGAGTGAGTCCCAACAGGACGGAGCGTCCCAACGGTTCGGGCCATGTCCGGTTCCAACACCGTGCGCGATCAACCTCAATGGGATCGCACGATGCCCCGCGCGCTCGAATCCATGACTTGACCTCGGAGCGATCGCCGCTTGCTGAGTCCAAAAGGCAGGGAGGAAAAATTCCAAAGCGGAGTCGAGCCTCCGCACTCCCAAAGTGATCTTTCGAACCACAAACGCAAGCAGCCCGCGAGATGGGACTCGCGGGCTGTGGGTTGATCTTTCGTGGCACCGTTCGATCGGAACGGCACCCCTGAAAACAATCAGTGTTGGAACAGGAACTCCTTCGAGTTCAGGATCGCCCAGCCGACGTCTTCCAATGCCTGGCGGCGGTCCTGCTGATTGCCGATGTGCTGCTTGCTGGCGGCCATCTCTTCCGTCGACGGCGTGCGGGACAGGGCGGCCAGGTACATCGCCGTGATGATCTCGTCGTCGGTCTTCATCTCCTTCATCATCGTCGCGATCCGGCCGTTGTCGGCGCGCAGTTTGTTGTGGACGACCGGGCCGTTGATCA
>JAYTIB010000942.1:0-7312 GCA_043732205.1 Schlesneria sp.
CTCGTCGGCCCCGACTGGCTGATCGAAATCGAAGCCGTCGCCGTCATCCAAGATTGAGCCGGAGCGACATGCCACTGTTTCGCAGGCTGCGAAGGAACAGTGTTGGCAGTGCTGAAGGCAACCTGAATTGCGCGGCGGTTCCGACCGTTGTCTGGTGACTGTTCGCGTACGGATGGCTACAAATCTCGAATCGAGACAGTCGCCGTTTCCGTTTCCAAGCGTCATGCAACATGGTCTGTCCTGTTGAAAGAGCGTCGCGCAAGCCTCGACCCAATGTCCTCTATGCAAAGGTTCACCATGCGTCATTCTTTCCAAATCAACTCTGCGACCGTGGCTCTGTTTGTGATGCTGGCCGCTCTGGGCAGCGCCGCCGCGGCGGGTGATTGGTCCCGCTTCCGGGGTCCGAACGGAAGTGGCGTCAGCGCCGATGCCGCGCCGATGCCGGTCCATTGGTCTCCGACGCAGAATCTCAAATGGAAGGTCGCGCTCCCCGGACCCGGTTCGTCGTCGCCGATCATCGTCGGCGACAAAGTCTTCATCACCTGCTGGTCGGGCTACGGCACTGATCGCGGGAACCGGGCCGGCAACCAGTCGGATCTCAAGCGGCATCTCGTTTGTCTCGATCGCAACACCGGCAAGACGGTTTGGGACAAGACCGTCGACCCGGTCCTGCCCGAAGACAACTACGGCGGGATGTTCGCCGAACACGGATATGCGACTCACACACCGGCGTCGGATGGCGAACGGGTGTACGTGTTCTTCGGCAAGACCGGAGCGTTGGCGTTCGACCTGAAAGGGAATCAACTCTGGCAGACGACGGTCGGCACTGGTTCCGATCGGATGGGCTGGGGCTCGGGTTGCAGTCCGATTCTGTACAAGAATTTGGTGATCGTGACCGCGTCACCCGAGAGTGGGGCGATGTACGCGTTGGACAAGGAGACGGGCAAGGAAGTCTGGCGCGCGGCCGCCGACGGCTTCAGCGGGACCTGGGGCACACCGGTGCTGGTCGAGGTCGATGCCAATCGGACCGACCTGGTGATCGGCGTTCCCTATGAGATTTGGGCGTTCAATCCCGACACGGGCAAGCTGCGGTGGTATTGCGAAGCGCTCGGCACGCGGTCGTTCTGCTCCAGCGTGGTGACCGACGGCAAGGTGGTCTACGCGATGGGAGACCAGGGGAGCGGTTCGATCGCGATCAAGGCGGGGGGTGAGAAAGACGTGACAAAGTCGCAAGTGGTCTGGACCGGCCGCGACAACAACCGCATTGGCACGTCGGTCATTGTCGACGGGAAGCTGTATTTCGTCTCCAGCGGCGTGGCAACCTGCGTGGATGCCAAGACCGGCACGCGAATCTATCAGGGACGCCTCGGCGGCGGTTCCACGGCCACCGCGCCGGATGACGAAGGCCCGCGCCGCCCACCCGGCCGCGGTCCCGGCGGAGGAGGCGGTGGCGGGCGCGGCGGCATGGGTGGTCAGGACTATTCGTCGCCCGTGGTGGCCGACGGGAAGCTGTACTACGTCTCGCGCAGCGGCGCAGCCCACGTGATCAAACTCGGCGACACGTTCGAGCAGCTTGCCACCAACCGCGTGACCGAAGATGCGGAAGACTTCAGTGCCACCCCCGCTGTCAGCAACGGCGCACTCTTCATCCGTTCGAGCAAGCACCTGTATTGCATCGCGGAAGGAGCGACCTCGAAGTAACGGCCGTGCTTCGCATCTGTGGCGGACGATGCGTCTACCTGGATTCTTTCGCGATTGGAGCTTGTGGGCGAATTGAATTCCAAGTACCACGTGTACCACAAATCTCGTGGAGCGCGTTTCCAGCGTGCTTGGATCACTCGAAAACAGGCCTGTTGAATTCATGCCCCACGTCCTTTTTCAGCTCTTCTCGGAAACATCAAGTCGATGTTGTTTGGTAAGAATGTGACTTCATGCCGTGCGAGTACGCATGGTCCCTTTTCGTTCTGGAGGATTGATGATGATGACACGACGGTTACGGTCCCTACGACAGCGGGTGGCGTTTACGTTGATCGAGTTGCTGGTGGTGATCGCGATCATCGCGGTGCTGATCGCCTTGTTGCTACCGGCTGTTCAGCAGGCTCGTGAAGCCGCGCGGCGCACCCAGTGCAAGAACAACCTGAAGCAGTTGGGTGTGGCCATGCACAACTATCACGACACGTTCTTGATGCTGCCGCTGGGGACGATTGACGGACCTCCCAACAAGCGGGCGGGGACCGGCGGCGGCGACTGGGCGGATGACAACAACTGGTTGCACATGATCCTGCCGTACATCGATCAGGCCAACATGTACAACACGATTGATTTTCGGTTTGCCTGGCACAATGGCGCTCCCGGGACAGGCAATGTGATGGCGCAGACGAAAATCCCGGTGGAGAATTGTCCATCGGACGGGATCGAGATCGACGAGCCGGGGACGAATTGGGCGCGCATTCGCGGCAACTACGTCGTGAACTTCGGCAACACCGTCTACGGTGGTGCGTCCCAACCCGCGTATAACGGCGTGACCTTCGGCGGGGCACCATTTGGGATCCGGTATGGCGCCAACTTTGCCGCAATCACGGATGGGACCAGCAACACCATCATGGTGGGCGAAATCCTGACGCTCGACGGAACCGGCTGGCTGGGGTACACGTCCGAAGTGATGCTGGCCGGCGGAGGGGCCTTCACGGCGTATAACACGCCCAACACAACGGCCTGCGAACTGCTGGCCCGTCAATGTTTCACGGGACCGAACAGCGGCATCCCGTGCTGCACGAGTGTCGGCGGTAGTGCTGCGAATGTGGTGCAGCAGGTCATTTCGGCCCGCAGCAAGCATGTCGGCGGTGTTCATGTCGGCATGTGTGACGGTGCGGTCCGTTTCGTCAGCAACAACATCGATACCGGTGTCTGGCGCGGACTGTCGACGACCAGGGGTGCCGAAATCATCAGCGATTTCTAACGGCGGGTGGAAGGTTTCGGACCGCAATTGCTTGAGCATGGCCCCGCTCCCGTGGCTGTTTGCGGAGCGGGGCTGCGATTCTCGCGTCGCTCGTTTGAATGCTGCAGGCTCGGATTGTTTTCAGATTTTTACCCAGGTGGATTGGTGATGAAGATGCGCTGGAACATGCAATTGTTGGTTGTCGCCGGTGGCCTGTTGTTTGCCGCCGGATGTGGTGGCGAGAAGCCGATTGGGGACATCGTCAAAGGAACGGTCACTCTGGACGGGAAACCGTTGGAGGACGGGCGGATCAGCCTGGCTCCGACCGACAATGTCGGCGGCACCGTCGGCGGCGAGATCAAGAACGGGAAATTCCAGGTTCGCATCAAGGCCGGTCCGAAATCGGTGGAGATCACTTCGGAAAAGATCACCGGAAAACAGAAGGCTTATCCGGGTGATCCGAAGAGTCCCGAGTTCGACATCAAGGAACAGATTCTGCCCGCCAAGTACAACACGAAGACCGAGCTGAAGGCGGACGTGAAAGCCGGTGGCCCGGAATTGAAGTTCGACTTGGAATCCGAAAAGAAGAAGTAGCGGTCCGTGTCGGTGGTCTCGCCGATGGCCGGTGATGCATGGCGAGTAAGGATCGACTCCCAATAACTGTCGTGATTGTCGTCTTTCGCTCCGCGAAAGAACGTCCTTTCGCGGAGCGAAAGACGACATTTGTTGATCCGCCGCCGCCATTCGGCTGAAGAGCTGTCATGGCCCCAGTCTGGAAAAGTCGATGGTTCGCCTGCCTGGCCCTGATCGTCCTGGGTGTCGGCGTCGCGGTTTCGTTCGTGGCACGTCGGCCGTCTGTCGAAGCGCTGGTTGAACAGGCGAAGCAGGCGCGCGCGGCGAAGGACTTGATCGTCGCCCGCCGTTACGCTCGGGCCGTACTCGCGCAGGACCGGGACTCGGCGGCGGCGTGGCGGCTGCTCGGTCAGATCGCCGCCGATGAGGCCCATCCGGACGAGGCGATCGAAGCGTTTGAGGCCGCGTCGCAGCAGACGGGGATCGACGCCATCGCGGCCGCGCTGCATGGCGGCCGGATCAGTCTGCAAGCCGGGCACGCGTTGCGGGCCGAGCGATTATGGCGTCGAGTCCTTGAGCTCGATCCCACTCAGGCGGATGCCTCCAGCGAACTGGCCTATCTGCTCGGTGTCGAAGGCCGCGGCTGGGAGATGCAGTCACCGCTGTTGACCGTTGTTCGTGCGGGGCGGCCGACGGTTCATCACTTGGTCTTGATGGCCGCCAGCGAACCGGTCGTGAAGGACACGGAACTGGTACGGCGTTGCCTGAGGCAGGTTCCCGATGATCTGAACGTGCGGACCGGCGAAGCGCGCACCGACCTGTTCGAAGGACGCACCGAGCTGGCGCTGTCGGTCCTGCGCGAGATCTGTCGATCGTCGACGGTAACCGCCGAAGCCCGGGCGCGGCTGGGCTGGGCGCTGCTGGAACTTCATCCCGATGAATTCTCCGGCTGGCAGCAATCACTGGAATCGTTTTCCCAGCGCGAGCATCCCGAGATCTGGGCGGTGCAGGGGACGTGGGCCGTGCGAAACAAGGATCTGCCGCAGGCGGCGCGCTGCTTCGCGCGGGCGGTCCGATTGGACCCCGATCATCGGATGGCGAACTATCAACTCGGATCGGTGCTGTCTCAGTTGAATCGTTCCCCGGAAGCGCAGCCGTTCCTGGACCGGGCCGCCAAGCTGCAGCAATTGGCGTTGCTGGCCGATCGCATCTACGCTCATCCGCGTGAAACATTCCAACTGCGTCAAGCGACGGAATTGACGGCGGCTCTGGGACGACCGCACGAAGCCTGGGGATGGTGTCATGCGGCACTGCAGATCAATCCGCATCTCGAATGGGCCAACAAGAACGCCGAGAAGTTGCAGCCCTGGTTGACCTCGACCGCGCCGCGGGTGATCCCCGAAGCGCTGCCGGTGATCCCGCCGGACTTGATCGAAGCGATGGCTCCCAATGGTCCCCTTCAGAGTGATCCCATTCAGTCAACCGGTCCGCTGGCTCAACAGCAGGCATCCGGGTTCGCGGCACCGCGGTTCGAAGATGTCGCCGAGTCGATTGGCCTGAATTTCATCTATGACGCGGGGAGTCGGAACCGTCAGGACGGGGTCGATCTGATCGAATTCACCGGGGGAGGTGTCGCGGCCTTCGACTACGACCGCGATGACTTGTGCGATCTCTATTTCACGCAGGGGCGGGCGATCCCGCTGACGAAGGAGACTGCGACGCCACCCGATCGGCTGTTCCGGCAATCGACCGACGGCAGCGCCGCGGATGTCACGGTGCCGGCTGGATTGGGTGACGTCGACTACAGCCAGGGCTGCACGGTCGGCGACATTGATCAGGACGGGTTTCCAGACTTGTATGTCTGCAACGTCGGACCCAACCGGCTCTATCGCAACAACGGCGACGGAACGTTTGACGACGTCACCCAACACGCGGGAATTGCGGGCAACGCGTGGACGGTCAGCGCGCTCTTCGCGGACCTCAACGGCGACGGTCTGCCCGAACTGTTTGATGTGAATTACCTCGACATCGATCCGCACGACATCCCGCACTGTCCGCGCGGCAGCGAGGACACTCACTGTGCGCCGACAGCCCGGCCTCCCGCTCCGGATCGACTGTGGCTGAATCGGGGCGACGGTGGTTTCGTCGACATCTCGCAACAGGCGGGTCTGACCGGCGAACGCGAGACCGGCCGCGGCCTGGGGATCGTCGCCGCAGACCTGAACGGCGATGCCCGGTTGGACCTCTTCATCGCCAACGATGCCGAGCCCAATTTCCTCTACGTCAACCGACTGCCGCAGAAAACTCAATCGTCGCCGAACGCGCCGGCGATCGGACAGAGGGGAATCCAGACCGACGAATCACCCGCAACGTCCGCGTTCCCGGCGCTGCGCTTGGAGGAGCTCGGCGTGGTGATGGGTGTCGGCTATGACCGGGATGGATTGGCGCAGGCCTGCATGGGTGTGGCGATCGGCGATGCGGATCAGAACGGCCTGTTGGACATCTTCGTCACCAACTATGCGGATCAGTCGAACACGCTGTACCGGCAGGTCGAACCGGGTCTCTTTCAGGATGCGACGCGCGAAGCGGGGTTGCGTGAACCGAGCTTCGCGCTGTTGGGGTTCGGCACGCAGTTTCTCGACGCGGACCTGGATGGTCGGCTCGATCTGATACTGACCAATGGACACGTGTATGACATGACATACGCGGGAAAGCTGTATGCCATGCGACCGCAATTCTTCCGGAACGCCGGACACGGCCGGTTCGTGGAATCGTTTCGCGAGACAGCGGGCGACTTCTTCGGCAGCAACAGGGTTGGCCGCGGTCTGGCCCGGCTGGATTGGAATCGCGACGGATTGAGTGACGTCGCCATCTCACACATCGGCTCTCCCGCCGCGTTGCTTCTCAATCGCACTGCAAAGGTCGGGAATCATTTGTCGCTGACGTTCTCGGGGACGGTCTCCGAGCGGGACGCCATCGGCACCGTCGTCCGGGTGTTCACGGCGGACGGATTGCATTCCACGCACCATCTGACCGCGGGTGACGGCTACCAAGCCCGCAATGAACCGCGTCTGATCGTCGGGCTGGGCTCGAAGACCGACGGCATTCGCCTGGAGATTCAGTGGCCCTCCGGCCAGCGGCAAACGTTTGACAGCCTGACGGTCAACCGGCGATATCATCTCATCGAAGGAGGCCGGTTGGTGGCGATGCCGTGATCGAGTCAGAAACCTTTCGTGACGACAGGCATCTCAAACGCTCGGCCGACTGCATGAGTTTCTTCGCAACTCGTCCCCGACATCAGCCAGTCGTTCGGTGATGATCGACCCCAGCGAAAGGGATCGCCGTTGCGCCGCTCGTCACTTACAGTGGTGATGATCGGCAATCGAACCGCGACGGTAGCGGCGAGCATGCCGGTCGCGAAGACAATCGCGTTACGGCGAGCCGTACATCTCCGACAGCAGGGTTCGCAAACCGGCGGCTTCGATTTTTGTCAGCGACCCCAGTTTCTTGGTGAGGCGTGTTTTGCTGAGGACGCGGATTTGATCCGCGCAGAGTTCGGCGGGCTTTGCCGCACAGGTGACCCGCAGTCGCGAACGCCAACCGGTGTGCAGTTTCGAGGTGAGCGGGCAGACAACCAGCGTGGGCAACACCGCGTTCATGACATCCAGGCTGACGATCACGCAGGGCCGGGTCTTGCCGATCTCACTTCCTTCGACCGGCTCAAGGCGGGCGTACCAGATTTCGTAGCGTTTCATTCACCGTTCCAGCCGTCTGCCACCGCTTCCCAATCCGACCAGTCTT
>JAYTIB010000943.1:0-19045 GCA_043732205.1 Schlesneria sp.
CGCCGGCCCTACTTATGCCCCGGCGCACCGCCGACGGGACGGCCTGGGACAACCGCCCAATCTCCACCGCGCGGGGTGGAAATCGTTGAAATTCGCTCAGACATCCGTCCACACACCCGATTGGGAACCCGATCACATGGCCTCCACTTCGTTCCCGCTCACTTGGGATCTCGCCTCACTCGCGCCGGTCCCGACGTCCGCCGAGTTCCGTCAGCAACTCGATCAATTCAAGGCTCGGCTGGCCGACTTCGCCGCCTCGACCAACTCGCTCCCCGCGGTGGATGCGGCCCCGGGCAGCGCGGCGCGATGGGTCGGCTTGATCACCGAATACGAACTGCTGGACTCACGGGCCACGGACCTGAAGGCGTTGATCGAGTGCTATGCCGCGGGGGATGCCGAGAACAAGTTTTACCAGCAGTTGCAGGCGGAACTCTCGACGTTGACTCCGCTGCGCGAGCAGATCGCGACGAATCTGGAGTTCGCGTTTAAGGAAGCGTCGGACGAAGGTTTCGCCGCACTCATCGCCGCCGCGCCGGAGCTCAAGCGCAACGAGTATTTCCTGACCACTCGACGCCGGAACGCTGCGCTGCGATTGCCGAAATCTCAGGAACTGCTGGCCTCTGATCTGGCGGTCGATGGCCTGCATGCGTGGGGGCGAATGTTTGATCGCTTGTCTGGATCACTGAAGGTGACGGTCCAGGAAAAGGGGAAGCTGGTCACGCGATCACCCGGACAAGTGCAGTTCGATTCCGCGCAGCGTCAGGTGCGTGAAAACAATTTCTTCGCGGCCGATGCCGCCTGGGCCACCATCGCCGACACCTGTGCCGACGCCATCAATCACATCGCCGGAACACGGCTGACGACGTACCGACACGCGGGACTGCGCGATCACCTGGAAGTGCCGTTGCGGTCCAACCGCATGACGCGCGAGACGCTCGACTCGATGTGGTCGACGATCACCGCCAGCAAGGGGGTGCTCAAGGAATACCTGGCGAAGAAGGCTCAGCTTCTGGGCGTTGATCGACTGGCTTGGTACGACATGTCCGCGCCGCTGCCTCAGTTGCCGGGTGCCGGTGGCGCCGACGAGATCTCGTATGACGACGCCTGTTCGCAGATCATCGACGCCTTTCACCAGTTCAGCCCCGACTTCGGCAACTTTGCGCGGATGGCGCTGTCGGAAAATTGGATCGAAGCCGAGAACCGCGCGGGCAAGCACCAGGGAGGCTTCTGCACCGGCTTCCCGACAGCCAAACAATCC
Source organism: Schlesneria sp. (assembly GCA_043732205.1). Taxonomy (GTDB): domain Bacteria; phylum Planctomycetota; class Planctomycetia; order Planctomycetales; family Planctomycetaceae; genus Schlesneria. Next base: position 1,259 of record JAYTIB010000943.1, read on the forward strand.
CGAATCTTCATGACCTATACGAACAGCGCGGACAGCATGAGCACGCTGGCCCATGAACTGGGGCACGCGTACCACTCGTGGGTCTTGCGGGATCAGCCGGTGTTCCTGCAGGACTATCCGATGAACCTGGCCGAGACCGCGTCGACGTTCGCCGAAGCGGTGCTGGGGGAACAGCGCTTCCAACGGGCGCGCTCGGACTATGAGCGCCTGCAAATGCTCGACGGTCTGCTGGGCGACGCCGTCGCGTTCCTGATGAACATTCACGCCCGGTTCCTGTTCGAAGACACCTTCCACCGCGAACGAATGAAGGGCGAACTGACCGCGGATCAACTGAATGCCCTGATGGAATCCGCACAGCGGACGGCGTACATGGATTCGCTGGCGGACGACGGCTGGAACCCGCGATTCTGGGTCTCGAAGCTGCATTTCTATATCACGGGACTGCCGTTCTATAACTTCCCGTACACGTTCGGCTATCTGTTGTCTCTGGGTGTGTACGCGGTCGGACAAGATTCGGGCGGCGAGTTTGCCGACACATACCGCAAGCTGCTGATCGCCACCGGCTGCAAAGATGCCGAGGACGCAGTCCGGTCGACACTGGGCTTCGACCTGCGCAAGCCCGACTTCTGGAACAAGAGCCTGAACATCATCGCGGACCGCGTGCGCCAGTTCGTCACGCTGGCCGACGCAACGCTGGAAAAGTCGTCGCGAATTTGACGGATGGACTCGCCGGTCGGCGGAGCGACCGGCCTACCGTAGTCCCGTCGCTCCGCCGACGGGACGGCACATGAGGCGAGCGGCGGAAAAGGGCATACAAGCACGACGCGCAAGCGAGTGTGCCCGAAAACTCACTCGCTTGCGCATCGTGCTTGTAGGTGAGTAAACTTTTGTCTGCCACTCGATCAACGAAACAAACTGTTAGCAAAGAACTCATCGAATGAATCTGAAACGACCTGCCGCTTGGTTGGCTTGCGGACTGTTCCTGTTTGGTTGCGGCGAGGGACCAAAACCGGCCGGTGAGATTCCGGTGGTGAAGGCTCCGGCGTTGGATTCTCCCAAGGCATCCATGTCGCCTTCCACCGGTGGGAAACCGCGCGACGTCACCGTGGCCGGGGTCAGTTACTCGGTCCCACCCGATTGGGAAGAACAGCCGCGCAAGAGTGACTATGTCCTCGGCGAGTTCTCGATTCCCGGCCCCGGCGGACCGGCTCGGCTGACGTTGTCATCGGCGGGCGGCGGTATCGAAGCCAACGTCGAACGCTGGCGGGGTCAATTCAACCGCGGCCCCAACGACGCCGAACCGAAGGAATCGGAAATCACGTTTGATGGCAAGCCGGGAACGTTGGTGGAACTGGCCGGCACCTTCTCCGACATGATGAACCGCGGTGCCCCCAGCAAGGGTTGGCAAATGCTGGGCGTCGCCGTTCCGCTGGGAGAGACCAACTACTTCGTGAAGCTGACCGGTCCGACGACAACCGTCACACCCCGCCGGGATGAGTTCTTGAAGTTCATCGAATCCGCCAAGATGGAAAAGTGAGTCGTTGAAGGTCGACGACTTCTCTTCAGCCCGGAGGGCGGCAGATCGTAGCCCACGGCGCGAGCCGTGGGTTGAGTGGCCGAGAGACCGCACGAGCCCGGAGGGCGATACTTCGATGAACCTTCAACTTCGTTCGATGTGTCGCCCTCCGGGCTGAATGGCGACTGCTGTCGATCTCCCACGGCTTGCGCCGTGGGCTACCATCTGCCGCCCTCCGGGCTGAAACGACCACGAGGTCAGGGCTGCTTTCCCAAGTGCTGGCGAATGAACTCGTGAGCCGCTTGGTGCGCCTCGTCGATCAGTTTCTTGTCGGCTCCGGCCAGTCCGTGCTCGCCGCCGGGGAGGCTGATCAACCGGTGGTCCACGTTGTTTCGTTTGAATTCGGCGGCCATCAGCACCGATTGTTCGTGCGGAACATCGGTGTCGATTTCGCCGTGGATCATCAACGTCGGCGGGTAGTCCGGCGTGACGTTCTTGACGGGCATGAAGGGATGGAACTTCTCCGGTTCGGTGTGCGGATCCCAACCGGACACGGCCTTCGGCCAGAGGCCCTGCTGACGGCAGTACTGGTAGAACGCGCCGCCGTTTCCCTTGCGCTGGCGAGCGTCGGAAATGGGCGGTCCCGCGACTTGTCGGAATGCCTCGTCGCGCGACACCTTGATCTGATTGTGGGCCGGATGAGGGCTTGGCTCGCTGTACCAAGGACCGATGAGATCGCCATATCCCCAGTAGGCGACCAACACCTGGGGGCGGGGCTTCACCCGGTAGCCGGCGGTCAAGGCGAGGTATCCTCCGGCCGATCCTCCCGCCACGGCAATTCGTTTGATGTCGGCATGGAACAACTCGGGCCCCTTCGCGCGCAGCCAGCGAAATGCGTCCTCAACGTCAGCGATCACTTCAGGCAATTGAGTCTCCGGGGCCAGGCGATAGTCGAGCGAGACCACGATGAACCCGCTCTCCAGCATCGCGGTCTTCAACCGATTGTCGATTCCTTCGCGATGCCCGTTGATCAGCGCTCCGCCATGAATCCACACGACAACGGGCCGCAGGGCCGCGTCGTCATGCCGGAAGACGTCGGCCTGGATTGGCAGTTCACCCACCGTCTTGTACGTGTGAGTCTCCTTGCGAACGTCGGCCAGCGATGTGTTGCAGGACAGCATTCCGATCATTCCCCAGCAAGCCATCCCGCGGACGGCGGACGACAGGTCGTAACAGGCGCTTCGATGGTTCATGAATCGTTCACTTTGAAGTTAAGGGGCTTTGCAATTCCAATTCCGAGAGTCGGTACTCAAGTAACCCGCAGCGTGAGTTTTGAAGTTGCGCTGTTTTGGATTTCCGCCCCAACGGGGCAGCCCTAAGTTAGCCCAGGGCAAGCGAACATCGGGAGCGCCGCCCTGGGTAACGACCGTCACAGATTCTGGAGCCCTGAAGGGGCGGCCCTATGTCCATCGAATGAATAGTGCCGCCCCGTCAGGGCTTGGTATTCCCGACAATCCGCCAACCCAGGGCGTTGCCCTGGGCTGGCATAACACCGCCCCTTCGGGGCTGAAATCCCAAAAGGCGCAACTTCAAAAAGCGTGAGCGAGGGCGTTCGTTTCCCAAACCTCTGAAATCGTTGCCTTCTGAAACGCCCGCCCTCACTCACGCTGCGGGTTACTTTCAGAACTCTCCGAGTTTGATGATGGATGTACAACCGCAAGGTCGTCCTGCTGTTCGTGGAGGCGACCCTCAATGCTTCTCAACCTCGTCCACATAGTCGATGCGGAACGGTTTGTTGGTGATGAAGACGACCACGACATCGGCCGCGGCGCTGGCTCCGTGCTCCATCGCCTCGCCCTCGGGGAACCAGACGAACGAACCGGGGCCGTAGCTGCCGGCATGAGTCACCAGCGTCCCTTCGAGAACGTACATTCCGTGGGCGCAGGGATGCGTGTGCAGCGGGTTGATGATTCCCGCCGGATAGCGCACCAGTCGAATTTCCATTCCCGTGTCCGGGTCGGTGAACAGATTCTTGCGAAACAGCGAACGGCCGATCCGTTCGTTGAACCGTTCCTCCCACGGCAGGGCATTGGCATCGACAGCCGTCAAACGGGATTGAGTCATCACGTGTCTCTTGGAGGTTCTGCGGGGCCGGTTCGACACCATGTTCTGACGGACGGGCGGGCAAAATCAAGTTCACCAACGGACGCCGGATTCTCCGAGCGAGTTTCAATGCGCGCCGCCCGGATTGCCCAAGTTTCTCCGGGGCGGTTTTTCCAACTCCTCCGTGTCGCGTCGCGCAACTCACGTTGACCTCGCAAACAAGGTGCTGATACAAGCCGCGTTGATTCCGGCTCGGTCGAGTTCCAAGGAGGGATGCGATGACCAAACAGGGGTGGATTGCGGCATTGATGCTGGTGACGGGACTGAGTGCGGCCGGCTTCGGTTTGTTGACGGCCCAAGAAACCATTCCGCGACAGCGGGTTTCTCCCAAAGTGCTGAAAGAAGCGTTGGCGGAACACCCCGTTGTGACTACCACGGCAACTCATTCGGTCGGTCGCACCGTTCAAGACCTGCGGATCGTCGCCGATGACCTCGACAAGGCCGGCCAGAAGTCGGAGGCCGCGCGGCTCAAAGGCATCGTTCGGGAAATCGTGCGACGGGCGGAGCACGACATCGCTGACAAGAAGTCCCAGGTCGCGCGACTCAACGCGGAAATTGAAGACCTCAAGTGGGCCGTCAGCCAGTGACTCACACCGGAGCCGAGGACGCCGATCCTCTGGCTCTCTCCGAATCGAGTCGGTCGAAACCAAGACAGGGATGACAGGAGTTTGGATATGGCGATGTCGGCAAGACTCGGGGCCTTCGCGTTGTCCCTGACACCGTTGATCTGGTCGGTGATCGTTCATTCCGGTGCCGCGCCGACACCGATGTCGATCTCGATTCCGCAACGACCGGCGCTGGCGTTTCGTCAATACGCCGTGGATCTGGGGGCCATTCAGCCCACCGGCGAAGCGCGTGCGACGTTCGTGTTCACCAATCGCGGAACATCGACGGTCGAAATCCAGGAAGTCGTGCCGAGTTGCAGTTGCCTGGTGCCGCGAGTCGATCAAAAGCGCTTCGAACCGGGCGAAGAGGGACGGGTTGTCCTGCGCGTCCAACCCGCCAATGAATCGCCCGGAAAGAAAGAACTTTTCGCCGACGTCGTCTACCACGATCCCGAGCCGCGGCAGGTGCGCCTGACGTTCAAGCTCGATATTCCCCAACGTCAGATGACGGTCAGTCCTCCCGCGCTGATGATCTTTCATCCCGCGGGAAGCGATCCCACGGTCGCCACGTTTACTGTGACGGACGGACGCAAGAAACGATTCGAGATCCTCGACGTCGAGGCCACCTCCGAATTGGCAGCACCCGTCATCGGCGAGCGGGCGATGTCTGCCACGGGTGAGTGGTCGCAGACGATTCAGGTCACCGTTCCGGGTGAGCTGCCCGCGGGCAAGAACCAAGTGCTGCTCCGAATTCGCACGAACGACCACGACTTTCCCGAGCTTCGAGTGCCGCTGTTGCTGCAAGGTCCGACACCCCCCGGCCCCGGTGATGAAGACCACGAACACGGCCTTCCGGCACCGTTGCAACCGGAACTCAATCCGCCGCGCCAACGGCAATCGTCGGCTTCAGGTTCTTGACGACCTGCCTTCGAGCCAGTCCAAAGTCTGCCGCATCGAAGCATGCCACATGGTGTGCGGAACCTGCCGGCCAAGTTTGATCACGAGCACGGTCACAACACGCCATGAGTCATTCATCCTTACGTTTACCGTTGCACACCGCCGACTCCCACAGCGTTCCAAGTGACCGGGTGCGGGTGCCATTCGGAACTCGACTGTGGCGCGGGATTGCCTGCTGGCTCACGTTTCTGATCGCTCCGTTGGGCATGTTCTGCTCGGGCCGACTGATCCGCCGGATGGAACCGGAACGCATGGAACAGGGCTTGGTGCTGGTCTTCACGGGGATCGAGGGACGCAGCTTTCTCAACGTGGGATTGTTGGCCGGACTGATCGACGGCGGTGTCCGAAGCGCGGCCGAAGTCGTCGACTGGACCACGGGAAACAAACTGCTGTTCCTGTTTCATCTCCGCGGGTGGCTGCGGAACAACCGCATCGCGAAGGAACTAGCCACCCGAATCGTGGATTACCAGGACCGTCATCCCGGTCGTCCAGTCTGGATCGTCGGACATTCTGGAGGTGGTGGCATGGCCCTGTTGGTCGCGGGCGCACTTCCGGAAGGACGGCAATTGACCGGGATCGTGATGCTGGCCACGGCGCTGTCACCCGTGGTCGACCTCAGTCCGGCGCTGGCCAGAGTCCAAACGTCGGTTTGGAACTACTACTCGTCGTTCGACGCCTTTTTTCTCAGACTCGGTACGACACTGCTGGGGACGTTCGACGGCCGCCACGGTGTTGCCGCCGGTGCCATCGGCTTTCGCGGCCCGCAGTTGCGGGAGGCCATTGCGTCCGGTCGCCTGATCCAAATTCGCTGGAACTGGCGGATGTTGTCGCAGTTCAATCCCGGCGAACACTTTGGCTGCGTCCATCGCGTGTTTGTCGCCGAGCAAATTGCGCCGCTGATTGTGGCCAGCGAATCTATCAACCGCGTAAGAACCAACGCTTGACATCGTTTCTCACCAACAGCATGATGCCACAGCCTGAGTCGAATTCGTCGACTTCAGGAACGGTCCTGAGTTCTGTTGGTCTCCTGAATCTGGACTGTGGCCGGCATTTTTGAGCCGGGGCAAAACTATCAGGCCAAGTCAGCACGGGAAGGAACATATGTCAACTGGACAACGTCGGCTGGATATCGAAGAGACTGGAGGCGTCACCGTCGCCAAGTTCGTCGACAAGAAGATCCTCGACGAGACGAACATCCAAAACATTGGAAATCAGTTGTTTGCGCTCGTGGATGAAGACGGCCGAAAGAAGATCGTTCTGGATTTCAGCATCGTCGAGTATCTGTCCAGCGCAGCGCTCGGCAAGCTCATCACCATGGACAAGAAGGTGAAGGCGGCGAAGGCAAAGCTTCGGCTCTGCTGCATTCGCCCCGAAATCTACGAAGTTTTCGAAATCACCCGCCTGAACAAGATCTTCGACATCAAATCCACTCAGGAAGAAGCCCTGGCAGGAATGTGATCGGTGTCGACCCGATGGGTTCCGTGGAATCTCCTTCGGGTGACGTCGGCCGGCTGCTTCATCTCCGTAATGGGTCTTTCCCGCACACATGGCGGTTCACGATCAATTCGAAGTTGTGATTCCCAGCACCACCGAAGCCGGTCAGGAGCTGTTGGATCGCATTGTCGGAAAGATCGAGACCCTCGAGTCCTTCTCGCCGCGTGACGCGTTCGGCATCCGTCTCGCCTTGGACGAGGCGATTGTGAATGCGATCAAGCATGGCAACGGATTCCATCCCGACAAGACGGTCCGCGTCAATTGCCTGATCGACGATGAGGTGTTCCGAATCGAAATCGAAGACCAGGGCTCCGGCTTCTGTTTGGAAGACGTCCCCGATCCCACCGAGGAAGAAAACCTGGAACTCCCCTGCGGTCGCGGCATCATGCTGATGCGGTCATTCATGTCGAAAATCGAGTACAACACCTCGGGAAACAAAGTGTTGCTCGAAAAGCGTCCAGGGGTCAAATCGAATTGACTTGCCGACGTCACGACACGAATGGTGCAACGGTCGTCCACTTCGGTCGGCATCAGCCGCGGTGGCAGTTTTCGGCGATGAAATCCGTTTGGTGGACTTGCAAGACTTTTCCGAATCGTCTATTCCATCGGCCATCCGCAGGCGTCCATTGCGGTAACCTTCCCCGATAGCTCAATAGGTAGAGCGAGCGGCTGTTAACCGCTAGGTCCTAGGTTCGAGCCCTAGTCGGGGAGCTTGGCGACTTTCAAAAACCCCTTGTTTTGTAGGTTTGGCCTGCGAAACAAGGGGTTCTTCATTTCCAGACGGCGCACATTGCGGCGCAGTTTTGCGGGTTGCGAGCGGTTGCTGCGCCGGATTCTGCGCCGCTTTATCGAAGTCCTCACCGCGGACTTGCAGGTAGTGGTCCATTGCGACCTTGGGCGTGTTTCCCAGCCAAGCCGTGACAAGGTGGATGGCGTATTCTTGGGCGAGATCCGTCTCTCTTGACGCCCGCAAGTTCTGAAAGAGGCGTTGCCACGGATCGACTCCGGCCTTCCTCAGAATCTTCTCGAAGACCGTTCGCAGGTTCTTCTGTGAACTGCGGTCGTTCGTCGAGATGACGAACTCGCCACCGTCCGGTTCCAGAAACAGTTCCGCCAGCGCCTGCCGGACTTCGGGGAACAACGGGACTTCGCGAACACCCTTGCCGAAGTGCTCACCCTTGGGGGATCGGACTTTCATGCGGCCACGATCAATGTCCACGTCGGCCCAGCGCAGCGCGAAGAGTTCGGACGGGCATCGGAGCCCACCGAATCGACACAGCACCACGCTGGACTTCCAGCGTGATGTCGGGCAGGCGTCGAGAACCTTTTGGATCGTCACCCGGTCCACGAACGCCATGCGATTTGGCCGCTTGACCAGTTGCGTCGAGATGCCCTTGAACGGGTTCTCTACGATCAGCCGCGCCCGAACGGCCGCCCCGAAAATCAACTTGCTGTTCTTCAAGTGGCCTCGTGTCGTGTTTTCGGCGTGCGGCTTGGTGGACTTCATCCACGAACGGAATTGATCGGCGTCGTGAGGCGTCACGTCCGCCAGTGCCTTGTCCGCTCCGAAGAACTCCAGCAGCAGCAGCTTCGCCCGTTCGTAGTGTGACAGCGTGGCGGGAGCCTTGTCTGTCCGTCCCGCGATGAACTGGTCAACGAACACCGCCAGCGTGGCCAGCGCGGGCTTGCGTCTCGGTTCGACCAACTCGTGAGCGGCCAGCTTGGCGTGCAGATCGTCGTCCAGTGTGGACAGCCACAGCGACGTTTCGCGGTCGGGGGAGTTGCCCATCAGCTTCGCGGAGAGCAGCGACTCCAGCTTGCCCTTGAACGACTCGGCATCGCGTTTCGACACCTTGCCGAGTCGAATGGCCTTCCGCTCGTTCGCCTTGTTGAAGAACAGAATCCGCCGTGAGCCGTTTCCGTCGTGAGAGATGCTTGCCATGTCGTGAGAGCCTTTCCGAGAAGTGACCGGACGGCAGCGTGTGAGCTTCTCAGTTCCCGCCACACTGCCGCCGGTCAAAGGTGAACAGATCCTACCATCGGCCGGAGCAGCGCGCCAGCCGCAATGCGTCGCAATCAGTCGCACGGCTGACCGCGGGTTTCTGAGTCTCTGGCGTGTCTACGTCTACGGTATTGCGGTTTTCAGCTTGAATTCGTGAATACTGTAGACGTAGACGGCAACACGAATCGGCGTGTGGGATGCCCGCGTTGTCCGGCCGGCGTCGGTTCCCAGCGTCCCCGTCCAGTCTTCACCAACTCATTGAGTGCGGCTTCGGCGGCATTAACGGACTTGAACCGGCGATGCCCCTGTTGCACCTCACGAGCCGTTACAGAGCCACCCTTACGCGCGATCCAATCGGCGAGCTTCTGCCGTTCGGTGTCGTCCTCAGACTCGTCCAGCATGGCGTAGACGCGGCGGGCTTCGTGTTTGAACCACTCAGTCAGTGCGATCCCGCGCCTCATCGATTCGGCATCGACCGCCACGGGCCGCGGCAGACCGGGTTCGTCCGCCACCTCGCGGACGTAGTGAATCACCAGGGCCAGCCGCGCCGCCACTTCCTCCAGCTTCGACCACGCTGCGCCAAGATCACCGTCGAGTTCCAATTGTTCAGCGTTGTGGGCGTTGAAATAGGCCACGAACAGTTGCTTGGCCTCAGAGGCCGTGAATCTAACGAGCGATTTGTTGCGTCAGTGATTTACGGTGTTGGGGCGTGCGAAGGTTTTGTTTCGAACGCCTTGGTGAGGGAGTCGGTCGTTGTCGGGCGATCAACCTGCCGGGCGGGTTGGCAGGTTGCCTAGCTTGTGTCCGTTGCGTCGTTCATGGTTCGTCGGTCCGGTTTGTCTGCCTAACTGGAGAACCTGACGGCTGCGGCGCGCAGGCCGACCGCTCGCATCAGGTTGTGGGCCAGGGCGTACCACAGCGCCACGGCTTTGACTTTCCGCAGGCCGCGGATCAGGAACCGTTGCAGGCCGCGGTTGCGGGCCAGCGCGTTGACGCACTCGGCCGTGGACGCCCGCTGTTTGTAGATCGTCTTCGCCTCGTCGGTGGCCATGCGTTGCCGCCACGCGGCGACCGCCGGGCTGTCGTCTTCACGGGGGGTGTGGGGATCGCGGTTCGGATCCTTGGACTTCATCACGGGCGCGTACACGGTCGTGGTGCCGTGGGGGGCACTCACGGTGTCGATGTCGGACTTCTTCACGAAGCCGCCATCGACCAGCATTTCTTGTGGCGTTTCGTCGTAACGCTGCTGGTGCTGTGCGACCATCGGGGCCAGTTGGCCCTGGTCACCGCCGGAGTTCGTCACCTCGACGCCGGTGATGATCTGCGTGTCGGTGGTCGTGGCCAGTTGCACGTTGTCGGCCGGGCGAAAGCCGCCGTCACCCATCTTCATCACGCGGGCGTCGGCGTCGGTTGTCGACGCCCGAGCCTTGTCGCGGTCTTTCAGTTTCTTGCTGTCGGCGATCTTCGGCAACTGGTCCAGCGCGGCGCGAACCCGCGCGGCACGCTCGTCGGCCGCCCGCTGTCGAGCCGCCTGCTGCCGCGTCCGGCCCGCCCCCGGATCGGATTCCAGCTCCCGCTTCAACAGGGCGACCTGGGCGTCGGCATCGACCAGCAGTTCCTCCAGCGTCGGCTGGCGGCGGAACGAGGCGGCGCCGGCACTGGCCCGCACCTTCAGGCCGTCTTGAGCCACACGGTCCAACGTCACCAGCCCTTCCGCCATCAGGCTGGCGACGCTCTCGGTCAGCAGCCGGTCCAGCAGGTCGGCTTGGAGCGAGCGAAAGTCGGACAGCGTGTGGTGGTTCATCGACACGTCGCCGCAAATCCACTGATAGACCACGTGATCCCGGCAGAGGCGGTTCAACTCCCGCGCACTGCCCACGCCGCGCAGCGTGGCGTACAACCACAACGTCATCAAGATCCGCGGGTCGGCCGGAGCCTGCCCCGGCCCCCCTTCGACCGCCTGAACCCGCGCCTGCAACTCCGACAGATCGAGCCCGCAAACGTAGGCCCAGACGATTCGTGCCTGATGATCCTCGGGCAACAGTTCGTCCAGCGCACAGTCCCGAAATGCGACCTGGTTGCGCACCGCATGCCGCAGCCGTTTCGCCCCGATGCGCGGCGGCACCATCGGCTGACATTCGGCCCCCGGCCCCGCGTCAAACAGCACCTGTTGATCCATCGTCCATCCCCATGATTTCATTCGCCAACCCCGACCGACTCATTCAACCACCGACCGCTCAAAAAGTTTCTTTGACCTTGAAAAGATTCACACGCTCTCATCCCGCTTCCAGCCGTGCCGCAGCGCCTGAATCAAAAAACTTTTGCCCCACATGGCGGGAGCCGTGACGTGCAGATAGCCCCGTCCCGGAAGCTGTTGCCGCCCGGCTTCGATGGCCTCCAGCGCAAAGCCCGGTCGCACGTAGTCCCGCTCGTGTTCCTTCATCTGGCGTGAGTAACTGTCTTCGCGCGCTGAAGAGAATTCGGGAGTCGCGGCGGATTCTGCGGCCGGGACGATGATGGGCCGTTGAGCCTGCTCGTGCCGCTCTGTGATGAGCTGCTTGTCTTCCTCCGGCGTGACGAACGTCGCCCGACCGCCAAAATCCGCGAGATTCACCGGCCACAGCAGCCCGTTCGACTTGAGCTTGTCGGCAATGTCCTTCACCTGGTCCCGACCGGCGCGCACCGGAAGCAGATGCAATCCACTCGCGCCGGGAAGGCTGTCCAAGTCCCACTCGGTGCGCAGAAGATCCGTGTCGTCGTGGTCGGTCGCGACGACCATCACGCGGACTCCCTCTTCGATCAACAGCGCGGCCTTCTCGCGCACCCGACCGACGGTTCCGGCCGCGCGTCCCGTTCCCGATCCACGCTGGTCCAACGTGGCCGTGACGACGACCCACGGCGGCAGCGTGCAGCGGTACTCCGTCAGCCCGCCACCCGCCAAGAACTGCGCCAACCAGATCGCCATCGTGCCGCTGGTCCCCTTGAGAACTCCGACATCGTCTTCCAAAAAGTCGCAATCGTGCCGGAGACGACGCAACTCGGACGACACCACGTGATTCCTCACGCCCTCGTCGATCGCGTCGAGGAACGTGTTGCCGTCAAAGATGCGAGGCGCGATGACAATGGCATTCGCCCCCGCCTCAGCCTCAGCCAGTAACTCGAAATCGACCAGCAATCCGTCGCGGAGCCACTTCCCGCCGGGAATCTGCTTCAGTTCGTCCGGTTCCCACGCAAACACCACGCGACTGTGAGCCTGCTTCACCGGCTGATCCGCATCGCGCGGTACACCACCACGGCGAGCAACGAGACTGTCGAGCCGGTCGCTCGCCCATTTCAACTCACCCACACCGTGAATCGTCCGTGACGCCTCGGCCAGCACGCGCGTGAAGCGCGCTTCCTGTGCCGCAATCTGCCGGAGATCGGTCACTCCACCCCCGAGCGTCTCCGGCAGGAGACCCCCATCCCACAAGCGATGACAACTCTCGGGGGCATAACTGAAATCACACGCCGACTTCCAGAACTTCTTCAACGGCTCAGGCTCTTCGCGCACAGCCAACGACAACACATGCCGTTCGAGCAACAGCGGAAGTACGGAATCAAGCTGCCAGGCAATCCCCTTGCGTCTGTCAACGCTGCTCAACCAATCTTGGAGCACGCTGGTCCGCACCAAGCGCACCAGTCCCTTCTGTGCCGGTGTGACGTTTCGGAACAGATCCCCGTCTTCCAGTTGCTGCGCAAACGCAGTGAGGTTCATTGCGTCGTCTCGTGAGCGTTAGAAGCAGTTTCAAAACCGTAGCCACGTTCGCCAGAACGTGGGCAAACCAGCGAAAACCCCACGTTCTGGCGAACGTGGCTACACTCGAAACCGGTTTTGAAATGGCTTCTAGAGAAACTTGATTTCCAATGCCGCCGCATCGCGCCAGACGGGGATCACATCTTCGGCCTTCACAACGGCGAATCCATCCGGTGAGAATCGTTCCACCAATTCAATCTGTCGGTCAGCCACCCAGACGGTGGCGGACTCCGTCACGGTACGTCCCACCAACTGCAATGTCATCCAACCGGTTCGCATGTGACGCGCGAGGCGCAGTTTCAGGCCGTCGTCGGTGTTGATCCAGACCTCGTCTGGCAACGGCTGATCTGCGGAAGCCCCTCCAGCACACGACGGACTGGCCACCGCCGTCAGTGTGGCTGACGACGCTGCCAACGCCGGGGGCGACATGCGGAAGACGATGCTGGTCGAATGGCTCACCGGCTCGGGAAACGTCAGAGCCGGTTCCGTCGCGACGCGCTGCGTCATGGCCCAGGTCTTCTGGCAGTAGCCGCAGCCGCCGCGATGCGCGTCGTCCGTTGTCGTCCAACCAATGCTGAGTGCATCATGAAACCTCAACAGTGGTGGGCATTCTGGCGTTCGCTCGGGATGTTCCGCGGGCGACAAGCGGTCGAGCGCCGCAAGACCGCGCCGAGCGATTTCTTCCATTTGCTTGTCTGCCGGGCTGAGTTCGATGTCAGTGGGATTCATGATTAAATTCCTTTCCGGCTGCTGGGCCGATCAATAGTGAAATGAAAAGGTGAAGTGCGCCAATGTGATTTGGCAACTATCTGAAACTCAGGCCCAGAAACTTCCAGTCCTCCGACGCGATGAACATGTCTTCGAGTTCCAATCCAAGTTGCGCGAGCCGAGGCTCGACAATGATTCTCAACTGCTGCAGGCCTCTCCGATACCGCGTCGCCAGTGTCCCCCCGGGAATGCCCAACAACTCGGACACTTCCTGATAAGTGCGACCGCCCCAAATATGAAGCACCACTGCCTGACGCTGTTCCTCATTGAGTTCTTCAAGTGCTTCCTGCCACAGTTTGAAGATTGTTTTTGCCATCGCCGTACGTTCTGCCGGCAGGTCCGGTGCGACTACCACAACCACGCGCACGTCCGACTCGTCCAAGCCACCTTCCGATGAACCGCTCAGCGAAACCATCGCGTTCCGACGTGCGAGTTCCCGCGTCACAAACTGGAGACCCACGTAGTAGGCAATCTTGCGTAGCCAGGCAATCAGATTCGATCCGGACTCATACTGACTCCAAATTTGGAGTACTCGCATGATGACTTCTTGCGCCAAGTCTTTTGCGTCCGCGTCGTGAACCCCCATGCCGATTAGGTAGTCGCGAACACGTTCCCAATACGCATCGAGGTTTTTTTCGAATTCGATTCGTTCGTTGTCCTGCATGTTGTCGCTCCTGGATCACAGCACACGACGCTGAGCCGCGCGTCGATTGGCTTGGATATCAACAGAACACACTCGCCCCGCCAAATTGCGCATCATTTTTTTGGAAATTCGTGTCAAACCGAAAAGAGATTCGACCGCACCTCACCAGCCCAAGCGTGATTCGACTTCGCTGGAAACTGATTTCTGTCACAAGTCCGCAAGTCCTGACGGAAAGTTCCAGTGATTGACTGCTCCACGACAACGTCACGTTTCGGCAAACGCAGACCAACTGCCGCAACGACCGCCGCTTGCACACAGTGACTTCGCCGTCTTCACCGCGATCCGAGCCGCCGTTTCGGAAATGATGTCGCTGATCCCGCGAGACGCCCCAGTGCAGACTCCTTGGCTTTCCCCGGATCACCGCCAGTGAGCGGACTCTGTGGGAGTCGTCTTCTGCCCGGTGAGGTTTGACTGTCAGCCGCTACATCAATGACACACGATGCCCGCGGGTTTGCGCCTCGTTCCTCAAAAATGTGAAACGAATGAGCCGGACCATTGCGATGCCGAATGGTTCTCCCGTTTTCGACAACGCCGGTCAACGCACCGATCCCTTTTGGCGTGGCGCATGGTGCGGGCATTCGTGGCCAGTGACCCCGCGCGTTCCACCGGTTCGATCCTTGGCATCGAAGAGGAACTTCAGGCTCCCGTGATCGCCGATTGTCCCGACCTGCTCGCCCGCCTCGATCTGATGGTGGAGACCGACGAGGCCGTGGTCGTCACCGATTTCAAGACGGCCCGCAGCCGCTGGTCACCCGGCGATGTCAATGCGGCCGAAGGGCAACTGATCGTCTACCACGAACTGGTCCAGCAGTTTGCCGACAAGCCAATCAAGCTCCAGTTCGCCGTCATCACCAAGACGAAGCAGCCCACGGTGGAGATTCAAACCGTCCCCGCCGATCCGTTGCGCATCGAACGCATCCGCCAGCTCATCCGGCGCGTCTGGGCCGGGATCCAAACGGGCGTCTTCTATCCCGTTCCGAACGCGATGAACTGTCCCTCGTGCGGATACCGCAAACGCTGTGCGCGGTGGACCGGCTAGGCGGCACTGCGCCCTGGCCGGTCCGTCGTTGATCATTTTCCCCACCAGAAAGGAGGATTTCCCATGCCCGACCTGCTCGACGGCCAGACTGCCGAGGTCTGGGGCTCGGGATCGAAACCGTACCAGTTGAAGAACGTCGGCGGGGTGTACTCGTGTTCGTGCCCCGCGTGGCGCAACCAGTCGCTCCCCATCGACCGGCGGACCTGCAAGCCCCTGCGCCAGTATCGGGGTGAGGCCGTCGAAATGGCCCGGCTCGGCGGCGGGGTCGCCACAACCCCATTGAACAAACGGAACGCCGGCGTCGCTCCGCCGCTACTGCTCGCCGAGACTTGGAATCCCGAGACGGACCCCCGCGGCTGGTGGCTCAGTGAGAAGCTGGACGGCGTCCGGGCCTGGTGGGACGGGAAGCAATTCCTGTCCCGCAACGGAAATCGCTACGTCGCTCCGGAGTGGTTCACGCGGGGGTTCCCCAACACCACCCTGGACGGCGAACTGTGGGTCGGACGCAAGCAGTTCCAACGCACGGTTTCGATTGTGCGTCGCGGCGATGCGTCGGATCTGTGGCGGGAGTTGAGGTACTTGGTGTTTGATGCCCCGGCCAATGCGGAACCGTTCGAGCGGCGGATGACGGCCGTGGCCGAATGGCTGGGGGCCGGACAGCCACCGTTTGCCCTGGCCCTCGCGCAAACCGTGTGTCGCAACCGGGATCACCTGTCCGGTGAACTCGCCCGCATCGAAGAACTCGGCGGCGAAGGAGTCATGTTGCGGCAACCGGGGTCGCTCTATGAACCTCGACGCTCAGATAGCCTGCTCAAGGTCAAATCGTTCCGCGACTGCGAGGCAGTCGTCATCGGCCACGAACCGGGAAGGGGCCGGCACCGCGGACGTCTCGGGGCGTTGCTCGTTCAACTCCCCAACGGGATTCGCTTCGCCTGCGGCACGGGTCTGTCGGACGTCCGGCGAAACCTTCCACCCGCCGTTGGCCAGACAATCACCGTGAAGTTTCAAGAACTGACCGTCGCCGGCATTCCCAGGTTCCCGGTGTTCGTGGGTGTCCGCCGTGACGAACCGGCCACACCCTCCGCCATCCATTCCTCCTCTCCCAGGAAAGGCCATACATCCATGTCCACACCCACCCCAAAAGTCACCCCGGCGAAGAGACGATTCGAGTTCGTCGGGGGCAACAGCCGCAAGTTCTGGGAAGTCCGCGTCCAAGGCTGCGATGTCTTCGTCGCCTACGGCCGCATCGGCTCGACCGGGCAAAGCTCGTTCAAGTCGCTGGAGACGTCGAAAGCCGCCATGTCGCATGCCGAAAAGCTCGCTCGCGAGAAGACCGGGAAGGGTTACGTGGAAGTGACGTGATTTGTGCCCCATCATTGGAGTTGTCCCCGGCTGCGGAACACCCGCGGCCGGGGGCTCTGATTTTCCTTTAGCCCTCGGGCAAGTTACCTTGGTTGGTATCCGACTGAAATCCGCTCAAACATCTGCCCAATGGAAATCCAACACATGGTCAGCGAAACTTCGCAGCGTTGTCTGCCAGCCTGGTGGAGTGTGCTGGCGGCATTTGTGATTTTCGTCGGCAGTTCACCTCTCTCGATGGTGAGTGCGGAGGACGAGGACAAAGTTGATGTCTTCGTGGCCGCCGGGAAAATGGGACGAACCGTGATGTCGATCAATGACGGTGTCTCGTGGATTCATGACCTGTCGGATGACGACAGCGCCCGCTGCTGGTGCGACAAAGACGACCCGCGTTACGTCGAATGTGATCACGATCCACGATCATTCACCGGACTCGATGTGAGTGCTGATGGCTGGTTCTATGCGTAATACGGTTTGGGGGCTCCTGGCACGATTCGGCGATCACGCAACTTTATTGATTGGGAAGTCGTTCGCACGGAAGGATCGGGCGGCGGGCTGGCGGTCGCCAACAATGTTGTTGTCAGCTTGTGGAATGGACGGCGGTGGCGTTCAGTGGACCACGGCACATCATGGGACGAAGTGAGGGACTCACTGAATTGGGATGGCCATCCGTTCGTGAAAAACGCGGGTGAAACACTGTTTGCCGTCGGCCGGGGCGATGGTCAATTCAAGATCAGCCAGGACGCCGGACAAAGCTGGAAACTGCTGCCGGACGTCAACGCCGGGTGGTCCGACAGTATCGTCGCCGGCAACGGCATCCTCGTATCCACCGGAACGCGACGACTGAAGGATCAGCCGCCCATCGCCTGCACGGCACGTTCGACTGACGGCGGAATGACATGGACTGGCCAGGAACTGCTGCCCGGAAAGATGTGGGCGGCGAATGTTGTCTTCAACGGCAAGGAGTTCGTGAACTGGTCGGAGGGGCAACAGTATCGGAGTATCGACGGCGTTCAATGGACGGCGACCCCAATCACCACCGGCTCATTCAATTCCAGGCACTGGAGTGCCAACGTCTGCGTCAATCCACGGACTGGCACCCACGTCGCCGTCCTCAATGTGTGGGGAAACTTCTACGAGAAGCAAAAGGCTTACCGCAGCAACGATGGGATCACGTGGGTGGAACTCGACGCTGAACACTTTAAGGGCGGTCATCCGATAGGCCGAATCATTCTGGCTCGGATGAGTCGTGAGGCGGGTGTGAAATGAGCGATACGCTGCATTGCTGTTTATACTCCGCGCGGCCATGAATGAGACATTTCCACGTTTAGCCCCAGCGCCATCGGCGTGGGTGCGAATGGGGGCAACGCGTCGCTCGCGCCCACGCC
>JAYTIB010000944.1:0-2759 GCA_043732205.1 Schlesneria sp.
TGCGCGTCGAACCGTTGATCTGCCCGGCGTCCGCCGGCACGCGCGTCGCACTGCGGATCGTTGCGGACAATCCGACGAACAAGCGGACGGTGTATTCGATCCGATCCACGCGACTGGAAATCGTCTCACCGCAGCGATGGACGCTGACGGCACCCGGCGACTCAACGACGACCCTCGACATTGAATTGATTGTCTCGTCGACAGCACCGCCTGGCCGAATGGTGATCCCGTTGATCGTCGAAGACGGGAACGGTGTCGATCCGTCGGATACGATTGTGGTCCTGGATGTCCAACGCCAAGCTCACCTGCCGGGGCCGCAGGAGAGACGTTGAACCTCGATAACCCTAAAAGCGGTCCCGGTCAGGTGCAGCGCCTGGTTCGGCCCGCCTACGCCGCCTGTCATCAAGCCGGACCAGCAGCCAGACCACACCAAACAAGGCTGCCTCACCGAACAGCGGGCTGATGGCGACTGCCCACGCCGGCAGACCAAGCCAGTACCGCAACCCGACGCCGACCGCCCAGCCGATCATCGGCGCGACGAGCACGGCCGAGATCCAGAATATCTCCCAAAAATTCAGCCACCGCACTACGAAGCCCTCCTGCCGCCGAACAATCCCGCTGAGAAAGCATCAGTCGCCACGATGTCAGCCGAACTTCGCGCGGGACGCTTCCAGCATCGTGTCGAACAGCTTGCGTTGGGCGAGCAGTTCGGCGGCCGGATCTTTGGGGACTTCGCCCTCCTCAAGCATCAGCCAGCCGGAGTAGTCCAGCTTCACGAACAGGTCCAGCAACTGCTGGTGCGGGTATGCCTTCGATTCCAGCCGGTGGATGTGGACGGTCTCGCCGAAGCGGGATTTGACCAGGTTGAAATTGTGCTCCAGTCCCGGCTCCTCCAAGTCCTGCGGGTTCGAGTTCCAGCAGACCGCCACGTTCGGGTTGTCGGCGACATCCATGATCGCCTTGATCGTCGGCAACTGGCAGCACTGGCCGTGGACTTCCAGCCGGATCTGCTGACCGAATCCGTCCGCGAATTCGGCGACTTGGTTCAGCGACTTGCCGATCTGCTCGATCGTCTTTTCGCGCGGCACATCCTTTTGGAACGAGTCCGGTTTGACTTTGACTCCCGATCCGCCGACATCATGACTGAGCACGATGAACGCCTTCGTTGCCTCGATCGCCTTCTTGAGCGTTTCGGCATCAGGGCTGTCGTAACGCTCGTTGCTGCCGATGCCGACGCATTTGACATCGCTGTCGGCGAACCGCTTGCGCACGTCGGTTCGCTCGGCCTCGTTCAAACTCGGCTCGACACCGTGCTTGTGCGTCGTGCGCAGTTCGACTCCGAGCGTGCCGGCCTTGGTGCAGTTCGTGATCAGGGTCGGCAGATCCCAGTCCTTGCCCCATTGATATGTGACCAGTCCAAACCGGATGTCCGCCCCCTTGCGCTCCTGCGCGAATGCGGAACGAGGTTGCCAGAGTGAACCGGCCCCCAGCGAAGCACCGACCGCGGCGACACCGAGAAACTCACGTCGGGAGAACTGTGACATTGGATGATCCTTTCAATGACACGAAGGGGGAATTGCAAATTGATGATTGCAAATTGCAAATTTGAAGAGGCGTCGCATGACCGGCCACATCATCCGTTGGAGGTGTGTTGCATGCAAGTTGCCGTGGCGCGGAGCGACAACACTGTCGTTGAGCGCTACGACAACCGGGCGACATGCCAGGTCACGAGTGGCAGGGCCTTCCACAGGACGTACGCCACCGGCCCCGCATAGAGCACGCTGTCCATCAGGTCGAGCAGGCCGCCGAATCCGGGGAGCAGGCGGGCGGAATCCTTCTTGCCAACGTCCCGCTTGATCAGCGATTCGCACAGGTCTCCGATCAATCCGGTGACTCCCAGGATCGACCCGTAGACGGCCGAACTCAACCAGTCGGGTGGCACCCAGCGCTCGCCACCGGTCGGAGAAAACAGGGGCGTCGCGAAATACAGCCAGGCCACGGCGCTGGCCGCTGATCCGATCAGCGCACCGACCGCACCCGCCCAGGTCTTTCCCGGTGACAGGTGGGGAACCATCTTTCGTTTGCCGAACAGGCGACCGAAGAAGTACGCGCCCACATCGCCCCCCTTGACCACCACCAGCAGCGAACCGATCACCAGGTAACCGGCATCCGACCCGGCCACCCAGCGCAACTGGGACACGACTCCCAGCAAGACCCCGATGTAACTGACGATCAGCAGTTCCGCTCCCAGGGTTTCCATGCTGGCCCCCGGTTCGCGGTAGCGGTAGGTCGCCAGCAGGAACATCGCCAGGACCGTCAGCGAATAGGCGAGCATCACCTGCGCGAGCGTGTTGTCGTCGGACGGAATCTTGATCGGCATGTGACCGAAGCGTCCCCACCACGCCGCCGCGGCGACCAGGACACACGACGCCGACACGATAATCCGGTTGGGGGTGAACGAGCGGGTCCACAGCAAATCGACCATCTCGTTCGCACCGCGCAGCGCCAGGATGACGATCAGCAGCAGCAGGATTGGCGCGGACTCACCCAGCCGCGCATCCAACCAGAAGAGGCCGAAGAACGTCGGAATCAGCACGGCGGATACGGCCAGGCGCCAGCGAAGCATTCATCTACCCCGTGAAAGAATCGTCACGTCGGGCGACAGTCTATCAGCAGTTCGCGGTGGACTCGACACGACGGCGGAAATATCCCTCGCGCGGCCCAAAGTGAGACGTGTTCGTTTAACCGCTACGCCAACG
>JAYTIB010000945.1:0-7298 GCA_043732205.1 Schlesneria sp.
GACACCGTGCCGGTCGATGGAATGACGATCCCGCCCTTCACCCCCACCGAACAGGACGGGCGGGTCTATGGCCGCGGCTCGTGCGATGTGAAGGGGGGCTTGGCCGCGATGCTGGCCGCGTTCACACGACTCGCCACACAGCGTCCCGCCGGCATGGCGAATGTCGTGCTGTCATGTACGTGTGATGAAGAGGCGACCAGCCTCGGGATCAATCATCTGGTCGGAAGCTGGACAGGCAAGTCGCCCGCATACCGGCTCTGCCCCCAACGTCCCGACGTGGCGATCGTCGCCGAGCCGACGGAGTTGGACATCGTCGTCGCGCATCGCGGAGCCACGCGGTGGAAGCTGCATGCGGCCGGGCGGGCCTGTCACAGTTCGCGACCAGCGGAAGGGATCAACGCGATCTACCGGATGGCCCGCGTGCTGAAGTGTCTCGAAGAGTTCGCCGCATGGCTGCCGGGATCGCGTCCCGCGCATCGGCTGTGCGGTCCGGCGACGCTGAGCGTGGGACTGATCTCGGGGGGCAGCAGCGTCAACGTCGTCCCCGATGCCTGCGTGATCGAGATCGACCGGCGCGTGATCCCCGGCGAAGAGAACCTGCAAGTGCAGGCCGAGCTCGCCGCCTATCTGAAAGAGCGGCTCGACTTCGACCTCGTCCACGACGAGCCGTACTGCATGAGTCCGCCGCTGGGCGATGACCTCAACGGCGACCTGGCCCAACAACTGAGCCGCTCGATCGCGGCCGTCGTCGGACCGCGCCGGATCACCGGAGTCCCCTTCGGCACGCACGCCTCGCGCCTGGCCCGCATCGGCATTCCGTCCGTCGTGTTCGGTCCGGGCAACATCGCCCAAGCGCACACGAAAGACGAATGGATCGCCGTCGATCAACTGCGGCACGCCACCGACGTGTACTACCACTTCTGCGCCGACGCCGGGCGTTAGGATGGGCTCTGAAATGACCGTCGCGATTGTCGTCTTTCGCTCCGCGAAAGAACGTCGTTTCGCGGAGCGAAAGACGACCGTGGTTAATGCACCGCCCCTTACCCGATTTCCAATTGCGCCCGCCGCTCGCGCCGCGCCAGCCATTCCTGCCAGACCAGATTGCAGGCCAGGATCTGAATGCTGGTGATCCACACATAGCAGCCGATCTCCTGTTCACCGAGCGCCGCCATCCAGCCCCGGTTGTTGAATTCCATCAATTCAAAACTGCAGGCCAGCACGGCCGCCACGGCAGCGAAACAGGCCGCCGCCCGCCGGCGACGGCACCAGCACAGGATCAGCGACACGAAGTAGGCGGGATTGGCCCACCAAGCTGGAATGAAGTAGATGAATGACGTCAGACATTCCCAACCGAAGACCGGTCTGGGGCCCCAAAAATAATTCGGCGGCATCGCGGGCAGAAAACAGGACGTGGCGTACAGGACCATCGACAGCCAGACCCAGTGAACGCCTGGTCCTGCCAACCTGCGCAGCGGCCATCGCCGTCCCACGGGCTGTCTCGATTCACGATCACTGTTTCGATGGAAGACGTCGTTCATGCCCGGTCACTTGTCGTCGAGCAACTCGACCGCGACGAACTTCTTGCCTTCGAGCATTTCCAGGCTGGCACCGCCGCCCGTGCTGACGTGTGTCACCTTGTCGGCCAGGCCGAACTGTTGGATCGCCGCCGCGCTGTCGCCGCCGCCGATGATGCTCACCGCACCGCTGGCGACGATCGCTTCGGCCACCGCGCGCGTCCCCTCGTCAAACGGCGGCATCTCGAACACGCCCATCGGACCGTTCCAGACCACCGTCTTGGCCGACTTGATCACGTCGGAGTAGAGGGCAATCGTCGCGGGGCCGATGTCGAATCCCTCCCAGTTCCCTTCGGCCGGGATGTGGTCTGCTTTGACCACCTGCTTGTTGCAGGTTCCCTTGAAGTCGTCGCCGCAGTGAGTGTCGAGCGGCAGCAGCAGCTTGTCGCCACCCGAAGCCATCAATTCGTTGGCCAGATCGAGCTTGTCCTTCTCGACCAGGCTCCTGCCGACGGACCCACCCTTGGCCAGCGAGAACGTGTACGCCATCGCGCCGCCGATCAGGACTTTGTCGCAGATATTGAGCAGGTTTTGGATGACGTTGATCTTGTCCGAAACCTTCTTCCCGCCGACGATCGCCACGAACGGCCGTTGCGGATTGGCGATCGCGTCCGACAGAAAGCGGATCTCTTTCTCGACCAGAAAGCCGCAGACTCGGGGCTTGCCGCTCATCGCGTTCGGCACGGCGACCATCGAGCCCTCGGTGCGATGGCAGGTGCCGAAGGCGTCGTTGCAGTAGACGTCGCCCATCGCGGCCAGCACCGCGGCGTATTCGGGGTCGCCCTTCTTCTCGCCCTTGTTGAAGCGGACGTTTTCCAGCAGCAGCACCTCCCCATTCTTGAGGGCCGCGGACTTCGCCTGCGCGTCGTCGCCGATGGTGTCGATCGAGAAATGCACGGGACATCCCAGCAGTTCCTGCAACCTGCTGGCGACCGGCTTCAGGCTGTACTTGGCATCCTCCGCCGGATCCTTTCCTTCGGGCCGGCCCAGGTGACTCATCAGGATCACCCGTCCGCCCCGGTCCAGCACCGACTTGATCGACGGCAATGCTTCCGTGATGCGGCGGTCGTCGGTGATGTGCTGCCGATCGTCCAGCGGGACGTTGAAGTCGCAGCGCATCAGCACTGACAGACCGGAAACATTCACATCGGCAATCGTCTTCTTGGCCATGATCGGGAGTACTTTCGTCTGTGCTTCGGACGTGATTTCCGCGGGTTCCGCGTGGATCGACGCGATCCCGCGAACAACCGACGGGAGCGTATGCTAGAGGCGGACGACGAAACTGCCAAGCGATTCAACTGGCCCCAGTGAATTCGCCTGATCGATCTACCGTAGTCCCGTCGCTCCGCCGACGGGACTTGCTGCAGTCGTCCGCGCAGGTGCGGATGCGCTCGCAACGGCGATCACGTCGGCGAGGCGAGGCAGAATGCGCAATGGAATGGCCGGTCTTCGCAATCTGTGCTCGCCTTCGCCATTCGATCGGTGTGCCGATCAGCCACAACGACGGCCCGGAAACGCAAGGCCGTACGAATGCGAGCGGCAACTCCAAATACACCTCGCCACCGAGTTCACCTCGGTGGTTCAACGGCTTGTGCGCTACCCGCGTTCTTCAGCAGATCAAGTAGCGCAAGAGCCGTCGAGCCACCGGGACAAGCCCAGTGGCGGGGGAATTATTTCTTGCCGCTCGCCTCCTCATGCGGCTTCTTCGACCGGTAGTAGTCGCCGACCATCCAGTCGATGAGCAGATCGAGGTCCTTGTCGGTGATCCGCTTCTCGGTGAACACCATCATCGTGTTCTTCTCCCCGTAGAAGTCCGCGTGACCCGGATCGCGCAGGAACGCTTTCAACCAGTCGCGGCCGGCGTAGCCCGTCAACTTGGGATAGCCGGGACCAGCGCCGTCCCCGAGCGACTCGTCGTCGCCCAAAGCCTTCATCGCGTGGCAGTCGGTGCAACTGGACGACAGCGAACCGGACTTCAGCGGGCCCCCTTTAAAAATCTCCCTGCCGGCTGTGATCAGTTCTTTGTTGAACGGCACCGGGTCGTCCGTGCGGCCACTCTGAGCCGCCAGGAACTCGACCAGCGCCTTCAGACTTTCGGCGTTCGCCGCATCGGCCAGGACTTTCTGGTTGTCTTTGCACCAGTTGGCCATCTCGCCTTCGAGGATCGCCTTCCCCTTGTCGCCGGCGTTTTCCAACGGCTTGAAGGTCTTGTCATAGTCGGTCAAAACGCGCGTGATCCATTCGCGGGAACCGAAGTCCTTCAGGTCGGCGGCCGTGTCCGGCTCGGGGATCTTCGTCTTCTTGCCGTCCACTTCGACGGTCTTGAGGATCTTCTGTCCGGTCCCGTCGTGACCCTCAAACCGATGACAACTCGAACAATGTCGTGCGAACAGCCGCGGCCCCTGAGCGAATGCGTCATGCACCAGCAGTTCCCTGGCGCCGTTCTGCGGAATCTCGTCGCGCTGGGCCAGTTCGATGACGCGATGCGCGTCACGCTCGGCGAACTTCAGCTTCGCCTGGTACGACTCGTTGTGATTGTCCTCGATAATCGTCATTCCCGTCAGCACGCCGATGCCAATCAACAGCAGCACGAGAAACGCGCGGTTGAAGTAGTGACCGTTGCGCGACCGGCCAATGAACGGCATCAGGAACACGATCCCCATTAAAACCGTGGGAATGTAGATCGCGCCAACTGCGACTCCCATCTTGGAGATGGCTTCAAATTCCAGGAATCGGAACAGGAACAGGAAGTACCATTCCGGCCGGGCCGGGAAGTCTTCCCCCGGATCGGCGGGCGCAGACAGTTCCGCCGGGCGGGTCCACGCGAAGAAGAGCACGACTCCCAGGACCACCAGACAGCCGACGGCATCGAACAGGACTTGCCTCGGCCAGAACGTGTCGGCCGGCTTCCCTTCCGCCGTGTGGGGAACCGTGATGCCGTGCCGCCGGAAGACGTACACGTGCAGCGCCAGGAACACGGTGAGCAGCGCTGGCAGCACCCCCGCATGCAGCGCGAAGAACCGGGTCAGCGTGTGATGCCCGTAGGCCACGCCGCCTTGAGCGATCTGTTGCACCTGCGGCCCGATGATCGGCGTGGCCCCCGCGATGTTCGTGGCGACCTTCGTCGCGTAGTAGCCCTTCTGGTCCCACGGCAACAGGTAGCCAGTCAGCGACAGTCCGATCACGATCTGCATCAGGATCAGACCGAGCCAAAAGTTGACCTCGCGCGGAGCCCGGTAGGCCCCGTCCCAAATCACCTGCAGGAAGTGCAGTCCCAGCAGCACCATCATCGCTTGTGCCGCATAGTGGTGGATGCCGCGCACCAGCCATCCGTATGACATCACATGCTGGATGTAATACACGCTCTCCCAGGCGGTCTGCGTGCTGGGACTGTAGGCGGCCCACAACGCGAAACCGGTGACCACCTGCACCACGAACGCAAATGTCAGCATGCTGCCGGTGATGTAGCGCCACCGCGCTCCGCCGGGAATCGGCTCGTCCAGTGCTTCCTGAACCAGCAACTTGTAACCCGTGCGATGGTCGAGCCAGTCAAGAAACCGTTTTTTCACAGCGCCTCCTTCTTGGCGGTCGCGGTGCGGAAGTTCTGGTACTTCACCCAGACCACACCGTCCCTGACCACCGCCTCCAACCCGTCGAGATCACGGGGCGGCGTCAGATTTTTTCGTTTCCCGTCGAGTTCAAACGCACTCTGGTGACAGGGGCAGAAGAACCGCTTTTCGGCCGGCTGGTAGTCGACCTTGCAGCCCAGATGAGTACATGTGTCGTTGAACGCCAGCACCTGACCGTTGGGCATCAGCCGCAGGTAGATGCTGCCGATCACCCGGTCGCGATAGATCGTCCAAGCGTCGACGATGTCCGACCGCAACGTGACACGGACCGGCGTGCCGTCCTCGGGAAGTTCGCTCAGGTCGGCGGCCCGCAGCATTCCCCCCGCGGCCCCTTTTCGTTTCCGCACGATCGGGTCCAGAAAGAAAAACGTTCCGGCCGCGAACGGGACCAAGCCGGCGATGCCGCCAGCCACGATCGCCAGGAGACTCAAAAAACCGCGGCGCGCGGTCGTCTCACCGTGCGATGCGGGGACAACAGGGGCCAAAGGCGGGGGCGGTTCAGGCGACGAGTTGGCCATGCGGAGATCCTCCGAAAACACGACACGACGTTGGAAATCTCAAGTTTCAATCGGCCACACAGGCGGGACGGCAGTCAGGCAGGTTCGACCGATCCGGTTGGCGGGTCATGTCAGGCAGGAAGAACACCGGGGAGGGCGGGACGCGGTCATCTCAACCGATCAGACAGGGGACAGTCAAGGTTAACCGATGCGGTCCGTCGCATCGCGTGATGATTTTCCACAGGCAGACGTTGTTTTCGATAGGACGGGTTTTCTCGTCTGCGTGCGATCCGTCGGGAGTGGGCGCGAACCTCGTCATCTCTCGTCACGCGGTCCGCAACGCCACAATCGTCTGCGTCATGGCGGTCCGGACTTTCTCGATCGATTCCGTCATCGGTCCGGTCAGCGTCGCTCCCGCCGCCTGACGGTGCCCGCCGCCACCGAACTGCTCGGCGATCTTCGCGACGTCCAGCCCCTCGACCCGACTCCGGAAGCTGACTTTCACCTGCTTGTTTTGCATCTCGATCGCAATGAATGCCCCCTTCGTCCCGGTGATTTTCAGGCATTCGTTGACCAGATCCTCGGTGTCCGACGACACCGCACCGGTCTCTTCGAAATCGGACCAGGGGATCGACACATACGCCAGATCGCCGTCGCATTCGAGGATCATGCGCGACAACGCCCGACCGATCAGATGCTGGCGAGCGAGCGTGGATTGCTCGTACAACTCGCGGAAAATGTTCGCGGGTGAGGCCCCATATTCCATCAACCGCGCGATCCGCCGCATGGTCTGGCTGGTCACCGCCGAAAACCGGAACCAACCGGTGTCCGTCGCGATCGCCGCAAACAACGCCGTGGCCGCGTCGGCCGGCAGATCGATCCCCAGAAACTGCGACAGATCAAAGATCAGCGACCCGGTCGCCTCGCATCGAGTGTCCTTGAATTCGGTGGCCCCCAGGTCATCGGCGCTGACATGGTGGTCGATCACCACCCGCAGCGCGGACGATTCCCGCATCGCCTTGCCGACCTCGTTCAACTGGACCCAAGAACTGGTGTCCACGACGAAATGCACTTCCGCCGCAGCAATCTCCGCCGCGGTCGCACTGACCCCGAGTTGCTTCACCTCGCGCCCGGGGTCGAGGAACAACAGGTTGGGGGGCGTGGGGGAGTGATTGATGATCTGGACGCTCTTGCCCAGCGCCTGCAGCACGCGAGCCAACCCGATCTCGGACCCGATGGCATCGGCGTCCGGTCGAACATGGCTGGAAATCACAAACCGCTGATGAGCGGCAAGGATCGGTCGCAACGGTTCCCAATGGATTGTCATCGACGCATCGTGGATTCACGGCCGGGAAAAAGCAAGTTTCAACGAGGCCCAGCGCGGCGGCGACTCTGCACGTCCTTGACCAATCCGTATCTCCAGACCTGCAATTCACCGATTCACGGTCTCGGGTTGCTTCGCGGACGCCCCGCCGCTTAAAATGCCGCCCCTCCGGCAGACCCCAAACGCTGCCAGAGTGATTCTCGGGGCGGTAGCTCAGTTGGGAGAGCGCTGCGTTCGCAATGCAGAGGTCGAGGGTTCAACTCCCTTCCGCTCC
>JAYTIB010000946.1:0-2758 GCA_043732205.1 Schlesneria sp.
GAAAACGATTTGCAACGCGCCATCAAGAAAGATCCGGCCAACACGGCGAACTACACCAAGCTGGCCGACTTCTACAAGCGGGAAGGCCGGTTGGAAGACGCCGCCCGGTCCTTCAAACAGGCGTTGGACATCAGCGGCGATGCGAACATTCGCGAGCAGATGGAAGACGTCGAACTGGAGATGGTCCGCAAAAACCTGATGTTCGCGAAGGAGGCCGCGTCGAGGAACCCGGCAGACACCGACGCCAAGCAGAATGCGTTCGACCTGGCGAAGGAACTGCGCGAGCAGGAGATCGAGGTCTACTGTCGGCGCGTCGAGCGCTATCCCGCCGACTTGAAGATCAAACACGAACTCGCCCAACGATTCATGGCGTCCGCCAAGCATTCGCTGGCGATCCCGTTGTTGCAGCAGGCATCCAAGGACATCCGGATTGAGGCTCAGGTTTTGGTCAGCTTGGGCAAGTGCTTTCTGGCGCAGAAACAAAACCCGCTGGCCACACGGCAGTTTCAAAAGGCGATCGAAAAGCTCAACGCCAACGACCAACCCGAGCCCTTCAAGGAATGCCACTATCTGCTGGGACGGCTGGCCGAGGCCAGCAAGGATCTGCAACAGGCGGAAATCCATTACAGCGAAGTGCTGGCGATCGACTACTCCTACAAGGATACATCCGCCCGCTTGGAGCAAATCCAAGGGAAGATGGGCGGCGGCGAGGGGATCGACGTTGGCGACTCGTAGTTGCCGAAGCGGGCTGGGTCGCTGATGCCATCGTGCCCGGCGGCGATCGCTCAATGGCACTCACTTTAGAAAGTAGTAGGCACATTCCATGTGCCGTTCCTTGGAACTTGCGGACGGCACATGGAATGTGCCTGCTACTTTGCGGTCAAAGTGAATGCCATTGGGCGATCGTGATGGCAGGAATGATTCACGCCCGCCCGCAAGCCGTTGCGTTCGCGTCTTCCATCTCATTGACGCGCATGGTGTTGGGGGAATGTTCGCAACGCCGCCGTGGTGACTGGCATGCCGGCAGACCGGCCGTTATACTCCCCGACCCTGTGCGAAATGGCGGTGTGCGCGGGGACGCGATTTGACCGCCGCCTCTTGGCCTTTGCCCTCTGGTTGCTCATCCATGCCGAACACTGATAGTGCCCGTCGCGCCTTGCGGAAAATGGAACGTCGCCGTGTGCGGAATCGTCATCAACGATCCGTCCTCCGAACCTCGGTGAAGAAGGTGCGAGCGACCGCGGCTGCGGTCCCCGGCGGGACTCATTCGCTGGAAGACGCCAAGAAGGTTCTACTGGTGGCGATCAAGAAGCTGGATCAATCGGCAGCGAAGCACCTGATTCACCCCAACAAGGCGGCTCGGGACAAGTCCCGGCTGACCAAGCTGATCAACAAGTTGGCAGCACCTCCTGCTGCGGCGGCCCCGGCGTCCGGCGAAACCGCCGCGACGTAGTTGAGTCGCGTCGACCCAATGAATTCAAAAAAGCCAGCAGTCGTCAGTCTGCTGGCTTTCTCATTTTGTTCGCGGATGCAGGTCGCCTTGCCCGATCAACGCTTCGAGCTTGTGAGTCTTTGTGGCGTGGGTTTCAACCCACGCAAGATGTCGTACCGCGTCGGCTAAAGCCAACGCGACATCTTGTGGCGGACCGCCATTGAACTGGAAAGATTCACACGCTCTTCGTGTCCGATCAACGGTGTGTGGCGGCAGCCGTTTCGAGTTTGGAGTCAACGGCGATCGGCGAATCGAGAACCGCGGGAACGATCTGGTCGTCAAAGATCAGCGCTTGATCGAGATCGATGTCCGCCAGCCGGATGCAGTCCACTCGCGAATTGCGAATGTCGATCTGGCCCGCTGCGGAATCACCGGCGGGACGTGTGGTCAACAGGACAATCTGAGTTGTTGCGGTGGAACGCTGAATCGCCTCATCGACCAGCGCCGTTGTTTCCCGAGCCGGTCCGGCATCGAAGACCGCCAGTCCGTCGAGCAGCGTCTCGAGGCTGGCCGACGTTCCCTGACCCTGCCAGCGAAACGTCGCGGCACCCGTTGCCGACAACGTCAGAATCGCATCCCGGCACATCCGCCCGTGTTCGACGATGACCGTTGCCGCGAAACTCAGGGCGCGTTCCACCAGTTCGGATTCGGTTCCGTTCGCGGACTCGGGCTGCCAGAGATCGAGAACGACCGCCAGATTGAAATCGCGGTTCTGCTGGTACTCGCGCAGAATCAACTCCCCGCGCCGCGCGGAGCTGCGCCAGTGAATGTCGCGCGGATTGTCACCGGTGCGGAATTCACGAAGACGGTGAAACTCATCATGGAAGACACCGGCATGAGGTTGCGGGCGGGCCACGAGTTCGGTGGCTCCCTGCCATCGTCGTCTGAAGGCCGCGCCGAGGTGTCCGATGCGCGGATAGATCAGGATTTCATCCGCGATCGAAAACAGCCGGCTCCGTTCGACAAGACCCAGGGGAAACCGCGAGAACGTCCGCACGGGGCCGAGTTGATACCGTCCCCGGTGCGTCAGTCGAAGTTGGTAATGCCCGGACTGTGACGTTCGCGGCGCCACGCGGGCGAACAGGACAGTCGCGGACAGATCTTCCCGGCGGTGATGAATCGAATCCCGCACCGACATGATCCAGATCGACAGCAGGCGGCGGCTGTTGGCCAGGACCAGTTCGACTCCGAAGAGTTCCCCGGCCATGGCGCGGCACGGTGCGTTGCGGGTGACGCGGGCGGCTTGAAGCATGCCGAACGTCATCC
>JAYTIB010000947.1:0-7297 GCA_043732205.1 Schlesneria sp.
CCCTTGGCGAGAAAACGGCCTTCCTTCGTCGCGGCGTTCTTCGCGTTGGGATCGAAGATCGGCTGCAGGAGCTGGGCCAGATCGTCGGCTGGAATGCGCCGCTTCTGCAACGCTTCCACTTCGGAGATCAGGCCCTCGTTCACCAGATCCACGGCGATGCGGACGGCGGCGAAACCGGTGCGCTTGGCGTTGCGGGTCTGCAGCATGAAGACCTTGCCGCGCTGAATCGTGAATTCGATGTCCTGCACTTCCTTGTAGTGCTTTTCGAGCTTCTTGCCGATCGCGTTGAGTTGCGCGTACGACTCGGGCATGTCCTGCGACAGAGACTCTTCGATACGCAGCGGCGTGCGGATGCCGGCGACGACGTCTTCGCCCTGCGCGTTGATCAGGTAGTCGCCGCAGAAGCCGGGGTTACCGAGAGCACAGTCGCGGGTCAGTCCGACGCCCGTGGCACAGTCGTCACCGAGATTGCCGAAGACCATCGCCTGCACGTTGGCGGCCGTGCCCCATTCGTGAGGGATGCCATACGTCCGGCGATAAACCATCGCGCGGTCGTTCATCCAGCTTCCGAACACGGCGCCGATCGCTCCCCAGACCTGCTCCATCGGATCGGCCGGGAAGTCCTTGCCGGCGCGGGCCTTGATCAGTTGCTTGAACTCGGTGACGAGTTCCTTGAGGGCCTTGACGGAGAGTCCCGAATCCTCGGCGACTCCCTCTTTCTCGCGCTTGTGTTCGAGGGCCACTTCAAACGGATCGCCCTCGGTCTTATCCTTCGGCTTCAGTTCGAGCACGACGTCGCCGTACATCTGCACGAAGCGGCGGTAGCTGTCCCACGCGGAACGCTCGTTGCCGGTCTGCTTGGCGAGCGCGACAACGGTGGTGTCATTGAGGCCGATGTTGAGAACCGTGTCCATCATCCCCGGCATCGATTCACGGGCACCGGAGCGGCACGAGAAGAGCAGGGGGTTGGTCGCCGAACCGAACTCGGCCCCCATCACCTTTTCGACGCGCTTCAGCGAGTCGAGCACCTGCTGCTTGAGCTCCGGCGGGAACGTGCGGTTGTTGGCGTAGTAGTAGGTGCAGACGTCGGTCGTCAGCGTGAATCCGGCGGGAACCGGCAGCCCAATTCGCACCATCTCGGCCAGGTTGGCCCCCTTGCCTCCGAGCAGGGATTTCATGGTGGCATCACCGTCGGCCACACCATCGCCGAAGTAGTAGACGTATTGAGTCATGCGCAGTCCTTCCAAACCCGGCCGCTTCCGCAGCAACCGCAAAAAAGGGATCGGCCGGCAATTGTGTGAGCCGGCCAGCAGGGCGGGAGCTCGGGGCGAACAATCAGCGCCCGAACAAATCCCACTCGTGGTCGAGGGCGAAAAGTAGCGACCGAACGGCGGAACTTCAAGCGTCCGGCGATAACAGCATCGGGACAGTATCGGTCTATCCGAAGAACTGGCGATTCCGCCACCACAGGTCGGATGACCCTCGAACGGGACTTGGAGACGATGGAGGCCACGGTCAAACCGATCCGGCGAATTGAGTAAACAGCGGCCGCTGCTTATTCTGGCCGGGGAATGTTTTGGAGCCACAGACCGTTTCTGCCCAAGCCGCGAGATACCGATCTTGATTCCGCCGAACATCATGGACGTGTTCAATCTGTACGAGGAAATGTTCGCCGTCGTCGACGCTTTGGAAAGCGGTCGGATCGAGTACGCGGTGTGTGGCGGGTTGGCCGTGGCCATTCATGGCTTGGTGCGCGCCACGCGGGACATTGACCTGCTGATCCTGCGGGAAGACCTTGATCGTGTGCTGGACGTGGCGCGACGCTGCGGCTTCAATCTCGACGGGGGGATGCTGCCGATGGGAGCAGGTGAACCAGTTCCCCGCGACATGTTCCGCATTTCAAAGGTCATCGAGAAGGATCTGCTGACGCTCGACCTGCTGATCGTCAATTCAACGCTGCAACCGGCTTGGGAGGCGCGCGAGTATTACGAATGGCAGGGGCGAAAGTTACAGGCCGTGTCACCAGCCGGACTGTATCTGATGAAGAAGCTGGCGGCACGACCAAAAGATCTCCTGGACCTTCAAACATTGGGGCTTTGGCCAGATGACTCCACTTCCTAAGATGCGGCCGCGCGACGTTGACATGTCTCCCGAAGCCATTGACCTGCGGTTGCGCCAAGTGAGCGACCTGACCCGGTTGTGCCTTTCCCTGGCCAACGCCAAGCGGTTGGGGACCGTGAAGGAAGTGCGGGAACGCGAACGGTTGGCCGAATTGGAAAAAGCAACGGCGACCGTCACTCCGCAGACCGAGGCCACCACCGACGAACAAAAGGACATCCGCTGATGAAGCCGCTGATAGGAGTGGAAAAAGTTCTCCGCAACTCAATCAGCCGCCGGGCGCTAGCCCACGGTTCAGAGCTGCTGCCCAAGCGAGAACCGGACGCTAGCGCGTTCCGGCTGATCCCGCTAGGAAAAGTTGCCAGCGCCTCGCTGATCTGGGGACTCGTGTACACCGTGATGGCCGGCGGTATCGCCGTGGCAGGGGACAAGATGACGTATCCGGGTTCGAAGAAGATTGATCATGTCGACGAACTGCACGGTGTGAAGGTGCCGGACCCGTATCGCTGGCTCGAGGATGATGTCCGCGAATCGAAGGATGTCGCGGCGTGGGTCGAGGCCCAGAACAAGGTGACGTTCGCCTACTTGGAAGCACTTCCCCAGCGCGACGCCATCAAGAAGCGGCTGACCGAGTTGTGGAACTACGAGAAGTACTCGGCCCCGTCCAAGGTCGGCGGTCGCTACTTCTTTTCCAAGAACGACGGCTTGCAGAACCAGTCGGTGCTCTACAAGCAGGCGTCGCTCAATGCCGAGCCGTCCGTTCTGATCGATCCCAACAAGTGGTCGAAGGACGGGACCGTCGCGCTGGGAGCCACCTCGTTCAGCGACGACGGCCAGTACGTGGCGTACAGCGTCGCCGATGCCGGATCGGACTGGAACACGTGGCGGATCATTGAGGTCGACACGGGCCGGTTGCTGGATGATGAACTCAAGTGGGTGAAGTTCAGCGGGGCCGCCTGGACCACCGACAACCGCGGTTTCTTTTACGGTCGATATGACGAACCGGCGCCGGGTGCCGCGTTTCAAAAGACGAACTTGAACCAGAAGGTGTTCTACCATCGCATCGGGACGCCGCAGTCGCAGGATGTGCTCGTCTACAAGCGGCCGGATGAACCGACGTGGGGCTTCGCGCTCCGCGTCACCGAAGACGGACGGTATCTGATCATCACCGTCTGGAAGGGAACGAACGACAAGTACCGCGTGCTGTATAAGGATCTCCACGAACCGTACGCGATGCCGGTCGACCTGATCGAGCACTTCCACGATGAATACTCGTTCGTCGGCAACGACGGTCCGGTCTTCTACTTCGCAACCGACCTGGACGCGCCGCGCAAGCGGATCGTCGCGATTGATATTCGCAAACCCGCTGAGATTCGCGAGGTGATCCCGCAATCGGCGGAGACGCTGGTCGGGACCGACATCGTGGCGAACCAGTTCGTGCTGACGTACCTCAAGGACGCCAAGACTCAGGTCAAGCTGCATGAACTGGACGGGAAGCTGATTCGCGAAGTGCAGTTCCCCGGCATCGGTTCGGCCAGCGGATTCGGCGGCAAGCGGACTGATACGGAAACGTTCTACTCGTTCTCCAGCTTCGCCACGCCGCCGTCGATCTTCCGCTACGACCTGCTGACCGGCGAAAGCACGCTGCTGCGCCGCGCCACGGTCAAGTTCAACCCGGATGACTACGAGGTGAAGCAGGTTTTCTACTCGAGCAAGGATGGCACGAAGGTGCCGATGTTCATCGCTCACAAGCAGAGCCTGAAGCTCGACGGAACCAACCCGACGCTGCTCTACGGCTACGGCGGGTTTTCGATTCCACTCACGCCGGTGTTCTCGGTGTCGCGTGTCGCCTGGATGGAAATGGGGGGCGTCTTCGCCATGCCCAATCTGCGCGGCGGCGGCGAGTACGGTGAGGAATGGCACAAGGCGGGCACGAAGCTGCAAAAGCAAAACGTGTTTGACGACTTCATCGCGGCCGCGGAATGGTTGATCAAGAACCGATACACCCGGCCGGACAAGCTGGCGATTCAAGGCGGCTCGAACGGCGGACTGCTGGTCGGGGCCTGCATGACTCAGCGGCCGGAGTTGTTCGGCGCGTGTCTGCCGGCGGTCGGCGTGATGGACATGCTCCGCTTTCACAAGTTCACCGCCGGCCGGTTCTGGGTCGATGACTTCGGCAGCGCTGACAATGCCGATGAATTTCCGACGCTGCTGGGGTACTCGCCGTATCACGCGCTGAAACCGGGGACCAAGTATCCCGCCACGCTGGTGACGACCGCCGACACCGATGATCGCGTCGTTCCCGGCCACAGCTTCAAGTTCGCCGCCCGGTTGCAGGAGTGTCACACCGGCGAACCACCAGTCCTGATCCGGATCGAGACCCGCGCCGGCCACGGCGCGGGCAAGCCCACATCCAAGCTGATCGAAGAAGCCGCCGACCAATGGGCGTTCGTGATGAAGAACCTCGGCCAGTAGGGGAAGGCGTGTGGCGGAAGAGGAAAGTGAATTGGCTATTTGTCAGTTGTCATTTGTCAGTTGTCATTTGGCATCGGTCATCGGATGTTGCTTGCTGGCAAGTCATCAATCGCAAATGACAAATAGCAAACGACAACTGACAAATCGCATTTTCTCCCGGTCTGAAAATTCTTTCTGCCATCTGTTGAGACCGTCCACGGAAATTCGTTTCTCATCGGTGACAGGGCCGGGCATGTGACTTGGCCGGACGGAATTCCTTCGACGCCACGATGCGCCCCCGCCGATAGCACACGATGACGATCGGTCGACGTCGAACGTCTTTTGCGAAAGGGAAACTCCGATGAGCAAGCGAATGTTTCAGAGTGTCGCCGCGCTGGGGTCGCTGAAGACCGGGCTGCTGGCGGTGGTGGCGGTGTTCGGACTGGCCGCGTCGTCTCAGGCGTGCAACAAGAGTGGCGGCAGTCCCGGCGGCGGATCATCCGGCGGCTCGGCCTCGGGTTCGATGGCCGGTGGCGGCGGGGCCGGGATGGCCCAGGCGATGATGACCGCCCAGATGGGCCAGATGCAAATGCAGACGACATCGAACCAGTACGTGGCGAGCATGCAGGCCCGGCACAATCAGATGGTGCAGCAGGCTCACCAGCGGCAGTACCTGCAATTGGCGGCAATGCGCCAAGCCAGCCAGAACAAGAAGGCCGCGACCGACCGGACGATGAATGTCAGCTACAAGTCCAAGGCCAAACCCGGCAAGCCGGGCAAGACCGGCGGTCCGTCGGTGTAGGCCCGGCGACACGGATCGCCGGGACTTCATCGGCGCTCATCTTTCTGCCTCTCTCTTTCTGTCTCCCTGCCATGCCGGTACAGGAAGAGGGAGACAGAAAGAGAGAGGCAGAAAGATGAGACGTTTAGCCCCAACGCCATCGGCGTGGGAGCGGTCACCGCTGTGCCCACATTCGCGCCCACGCCGATGGCGTTGGGGCTAAACGTAAAACCTCTCATTCATGACCGCGAGAGGTATATTCGCCGTTCACTCGGCATCTGAGAGTTCGAGCCGATTCACAACGATAGGATCAAGAAAGGCATGTGATGCGGGGGTGAGTTCGGTATCGTGTGGCGGCGACGAATCTGGTCAGGGGAGCTTGCCGGTGGCCGAGGCGGAATCAGGCATCACGTTTCTGTGCGGTTTCTGCGAGCATGTGATCAAGGCTCCGGCAGCCGCCGAAGGGCGGGCCGGCCGCTGTCCCCGTTGTCAGCGCGTGGTGTCCGTCCCGCAGTTGAGCGACGCGGCTGGCGCGGCGTTCAAGTTCGTCGACCCCGACTTCACGCCACCCGCCAAGTTGCGCGGCCTGTTTCATGGCGTGGCCGTGTCACTGGCGCTGCACACGGTTGTCCTGTCGCTGCTCGGCCTGGTGTTGTTTCAATCGAAGGAGCTTGGCCGCTCGATCCTGGTGACTCTGTTCTTCGACACGGAAGGGTCGAGGTTCGAGGTCGACGCCATGCCGATCGAAATGCCGGCCCCCAGTCCGGCGGCATTCGAGGGTGATGCGATGCTGGCCACCGATTTGCAATCGCTCATGGGCAGCCCCGGCGACAAACGCATCCCGGACCCGCCCACCACCTACGGGAACCACAGCAACTGCAACCAAGGATTACCAGCGAACTCCGGCTCGATCGATCCCTTGGCGCGGTTCTCGCCGACGGTCGTGGACCGCCTGGCCCGTCAGCCAGCCGCCGAACGCGGCGACTACGAAGTCGCGCTGTTCTGGGATGGACCGAGCGATCTGGATCTCCACGTCCGCTACCAGTCGAACAAGGGGAACGTGTCGCGATCCATCAACTACCTCCAGAAAGGATCGCCGAAAACGGGGTTCTTGGACGTGGACCAAAACTGCCAAGTCCCATACGTCATCGACCCGATCGAGCACATCCGCTGGAACACACAAAGCCCTCCGCCGGGGACATACACGATCCTCGTCCACGGCTACAAATTGCGCCGGCGCGACGGCAGTCCGGCTGTGCCCGAGGCATCGGCCGACGGCAAGAAGCCGTACAGCACCCCGCCAAAACCGGAGCCGTTTACCGTCGAAGTGAAGACGCCCGACGGCGTCCGCAGCATTTCCGGAGCGGCCGGTGCGGGCCTGTTCATCGAAGTGCTTGTCCTGCAAATCGCCGGAACGGGTTCACCCGATCCGGCGGCGGACCCCGATCAGAAGTCCGCCGAATCCGCAGTCGATCTGCAGTTGGCGGCCGCCAGAAAGAAGCTCGAACAAAGCGACAAGACATCGCAACGGACCGGCAAGGGCCTCCTGAAGGGCCTCATCCGCAGGTTTCCCGATTCCTCGGCCGCCAGCGACGCCCGCTCACTGTTGCAACAACTGGAGTGACGGACCTGAGTCATTCATGGCAACCACGGAAAACACGGAAGCTCACGGAAGGAAGAAGCGAAGAGTTGTGAAGAGGCGTCACCATCGGGACTGATCGCCGCACAGAATGCGTTTCGTTCGAGCAACTTTTCTTCACGCATTTCCTTCCGTGAACTTCCGTACTACTAACGATTCGCTTCTGGTCTCGCCGCGAAGATTTGATTTGCGTGAGGCAGCTCTGCGAGTCGTCATCAAAGCTCGGAGTCATTCTTTTGCCGACGACCGTCAAGAAGACTTCGACAGGAAGATTTGGGACAAGAATATCCGAGCAGAAAAACCCG
>JAYTIB010000948.1:0-2757 GCA_043732205.1 Schlesneria sp.
GCGGATGATCGGGCGGTCATCGGCCGCGACAATTGACTTCGGGTGGGCGCGGTTCGCGGAGTCGCCCCGTCGGTGGGACACGATTCGGGACCAGAGTGCGACGCGCCGGAGTCGATGGTGGCCGATGTCACCCCGCGTCCCACCGTCAGCGAGGCGTCAACGGTGAACGCGATGTGAGCCGAGTGGCCCAGAACGTGGCGCGCCGCTTCCGTCATCGCCTGCTTGAACTGCTTTTGCATCCAGCTCAACAGGAACGGACTGCCGACGGCGATCGTCAGCGTGTCGTCACAGATCGACAGGCCGATCTTGCCTTCGATCCACAGCGTGTACCGCTTGTCTCCAAGCAGCGCCCGCAGTTCCGCGTAGACCGCATCGACGAGCAGTCGATCGGACGTTTCCCCAAGAGCCACCAGAGTGGCCACCGCAACCGGAGTTGCTTCAGTCGTGGATGTCATTTCCACGGTCAATGTCGGCATCATGCCGGGTTGCATCTTGCCACCCCCAAACAGAGCCCGATCCGGCCGGACCCGATC
Source organism: Schlesneria sp. (assembly GCA_043732205.1). Taxonomy (GTDB): domain Bacteria; phylum Planctomycetota; class Planctomycetia; order Planctomycetales; family Planctomycetaceae; genus Schlesneria. The sequence goes on from JAYTIB010000948.1 coordinate 534, forward strand.
TCTGCGCGGACCGCTTCCGCAAACGATGACCCCATCGTGACACGAAAGTTGGCTCGAATGGCAGAGTTCGAGGGAAGACGGTCAGGCTTGACCTGATGATTGAAAACAGCAACTGCGACGGGCAGCCCGCGGGTCGCGAACCAGTCGCGTCGTGGGGACGATCCTAGCCCGCGAATGTCCCGTGTCAAACGTCTCGCGTTCACAATCTTTTCCAGAATTCTTTGCGATTCAGACACGAGCACGAAAGTCCCTGTCGTTGGACGAGTTCGAGAGCCGGCACGTTGCACGGCCCAGTTTTTTGACTGACCGGTGAGTGTGCAAAAGCTGTGGATTACTGCCGTGCCAAACCGGATCGGCGACGCAGCATCACCCGCCGCCGCGCCAGTTCCGTGAACTCAAATTCACTGTAAAGCGAGTTCGCGAAGTGGTTTTCACAATCCACCGCCAAAAACATCACGGCCCGGCCGCGGCGCGCGGAGTCGCGCAACCCCTCGCGCAACATGCGGCGACCCAGTCCCCGACCCCGTGAATCCGGTGCCACGCCAATGTAAACCAGTTCCACGGCGTCCTGATCCGGATGATCGGCCAGCAACAGCACTCCCGCATCTTGCGCATCGACGGAATACAGGGCCCAACGCTCCGGGTCGAACACGCCGGACAACTTGTGGCTGGCGATCGCCTCGTCCCCCGTGCGGATGTCATTCAGATAGGGACAGTCGAGGCTGCCCCGGTACGTCTCTTCCACCATGCGGGCGAAGCGGTCCGCATTCTCGAGCCGGTATGTTTCGAACGAGACCGGACCATTCGTTCTTTGAAGCTCGGCATCATGGACCAGATCGGCGCTCGAGAGCGCGCGGGCGAGAAAGAACATGTCGGTGGCCCGTTCGAAACCGTGCCGGCCGAGCACCGCGGCGTCGGCCTCGTCATCCGGGGCGAGCAGACACTGACTCAGCCGCGCGGACGCCGCATCGATCCGCCGACAGACCTGCCGCATCAACAGATCCTCGACAACGGTCGCGTCCGCTGCGCCGCAACTGATCACGGGGGGCCAGACCAGCGCGATGCCGTCCGATTGCAGCATGACCAACGCGGCCCCGACCGGCAGTCCCTCCGCCGCGGCCAGCAACAGATGCCGCAGGTCGAGGGTTCCTCGTTCGCCCGCGGCGAGCGCGTCGCGCAGCCGGCTCTCCTGTTCCTCAATGGGGAACCGGGCAAACAACAATCGCAGCGCGGTGATCCGGCGCTCATCGGTCGCGGGGATGATGACAGTGTTCATGAGCCGATTGTAACCGGGGTCGAAGCGGGAATCAGGTGCGCCGGGCAGCGTCGGCCGAATGGCACTGACTTTAACCGAGTCACTGGCCAAGTGTCAGTAACCGCTAAGGGCCGGCGCATCAACACGTGTCGTCTTTCGCTCCGCGAAAGGACGTTCTTTCGCGGAGCGAAAGACGACAATCGCGACAGTTATTTCAGAGCCGATCCTAAGCCGACGGAGTGCGCGCTGGTGGGAGCGAACCGTTGATCTCGAGCACGCCGTTGGCGTCGCGGTCAATCGTCTCAGGTCAGGCCGCGCGAGGTTTGATGGCGAAGCCGTTGTGCCCGAGTTTTACCATTCGCACCGGGTGCAGCACAACATTTGTCCGGTGCCTGACCCCTTGCTGCGGAATTGCTGTTCTGCACCCTGCCGCCAGTTCGCCCGCCCGCCTCATTCGCGCTCCTTTTGATTCGCGCGGAAATCAAGACGGTCCGCGCGAATCTAAAGGAGCGCGAATGGGGCGGCGAAGCCAAGTGGCGCGAGCCGGACCATTCGCACCGGACGTCGGAAGCGGCCTTGCCAGATGTCCGGCCATTGCGTGAGAATACCGCCCGCCCCGCTCTTCCCCGCCTCTTCCATCACCGAGTGATGGCCCGCCCGAACGCGAGGGATGCCTGCCCCCAGATACCTGCCAGAGATCGTGTCATGCCTGCTGCGATGGCATCGTCAGTGCGATGCCTGCGTTGTCTGATCTGTGCCGCTGCTGTCGTTGCGGTTGGCTTGCAACTCGCCCCGGCCGTCGACCCAAAACAACGTCTCCTGACCCCGGTGTTCTGATCACTCCATGCCGTCGACAGGCTTCCGAAGTTTCCGCGACAGCCGTTCCAGGGCCAGCGCCGGTGTGTCCGCCTCGGCGGAGACGTACGGTGGATCGGTGGCCGTCGCGACGTGCGTCCCCGTGTCCGTTTG
>JAYTIB010000949.1:0-2752 GCA_043732205.1 Schlesneria sp.
ACACTCCGTGTGCCGTCCGCGATAGCGCGATTCGCAGAGGAATTCGGTGAACGGCACATGGAATGTGCCTACTACTTTGATTTCTGTCGGACACGTCAAGCATAGATTATTCATGACTTGAACCACGAAATACTCGAAAGACACGAAAGTCAGAAGGTTGAGTCGAACGTCATCAGAAACACTGTGTCGTTTCACGCACGTACTGACATGTAACCCAACCTGTCTCGCCGTATTCCTTTCGTGTATTTCGTGGTGAATAATCCGGGAAGGCACCGTGCTCCATCCTCAAACGAAGGCTGCCAGATGGCGCGAGTGGAAACAAACCCGGACGATCTGCTGCGCGAAGCCGTCGCACTGGTCCGCCGCATGGAGCTCCGGGTGATGCCGGGGGATTCTGTGATTGTGGTCGGCTTTCGGCCGACGGGCTGGCTGTCGATCTACTTCGATGCCGACCCGATGTACCAGTTTGATGAACTCGGCCGACTGCGGCGCGCGTACATTGATGGCCTGTTGTATCGCTCCGAAGGATGTGTGCTGGCCCAGTTGGAACGACAGCGGTCGCAATCGGAAACGACCCTCGTTCGCCGCGACCTGTGCGGTGAGTCCCTGGTCGAATTCCAACAGCAGGCGCACGCCAAGATCCGCTGGTTGCAAGAACTGCTTCGCAATGGCGACGTGACAATTTCTCGCCGGGTTCCGTCCGACGATTTGTCCCTGACCAGCGATGTGTTGGAGTTTCTCGGCGTGGTCTTGGATTCCGCGGCGTTCCTCGCCCCGGCGATCAGGCGGTAAGTTCGGTTTGAATGAACTGATCGTCGTGGCAGAAGGGGTCGCGCGTTCAAATTTCAAAATTGGCCGGTCAAGCGACGTTCGATCAAAGTGTTGATCGTCGGCCAATTTTGAAATTTGAACGCCCGACCCCAGAATGTGGAATGTGAAACCTGAAGGTCGGTCCGATATGCAAAAACTGATTGTCGGTTGCGGTTACTTGGGGCGTCGCGTGGCCAGAGCTTGGATGGCCGACGGCCATTTGGTCTCGGCGTTGACCCGTTCGACCACGCGGGCCGCGGAACTGTTGCACGAGGGGATTCGACCGATCGTGGGTGACATCTGCGAAGTGTCGACTCTGGCCAGCCTGCCCGCCGCGGAGACCGTGTTGTTTGCGGTGGGCTACGACAGAACAGCGGGGTATTCCCAACCAGCGGTCGTTGTCGACGGCTTGCGAAACGTGCTGCAGTCCATCGCCTCGCGCACCGACCGGTTGATCTCCATTTCCAGCAGCAGCGTCTATGGACAATCCGCCGGGGAATGGGTCGACGAATCGTCGCCATGCCATCCCGTCCAACCGGGGGGTGAATGCTGTCTGGCGGCCGAACGACTGGTGCATTCGTTCTTCGATACGCCATCGGATTCGCAGAGTGAGCCGGGACAAAACTCGCGGGCCAACGTGCTGCGGCTGTCGGGGATTTACGGGCCCGGCCGGTTGTTGTCGCGTGTGGAATCGCTGCGCGCCGGCGAGCCTCTCACGGGGCGCGGCGATGCGTGGCTGAACCTGATTCACGTGGACGACGCGGTGCTGGCGGTCCGCGCGTGCGAGGAGCGCGGTCAACCGGGGCAGACATACCTGGTCACCGACAACCAGCCGATCCGCCGCGCCGAGTACTACGGTCTGCTCGCCGAACTCTCGGGTGCCCCGCCCCCCCGGTTCAATCCCGAGAGCGCTCCGGCACGGGGCTCGGGCGGGATCAACAAGCGGTGCCTGAACGGGCGGATGCGGGAGGAACTGCAAGTCGTGCTGACCTATCCGACGATCAACGAGGGACTGCCGCAGTCGCTTGCTGTGGCGGCCCGGCCAGCGTCCGCTCCTCCATCCGAATGAAGTGCCACCGGGCGTCGCCGCTGCGGACCGTGTACTGTTCCACGGTCGCATGGTTGACCGGGTCACCGTCACGGGCCGTGATGGTCAGGCGCTGAGTGATGCCAGCCTGATTGACGACGAGGTATGTTCCCGGCGCGATACCGTGGGGCCGTGGAATCGCCCGCTCGTCCCAGCGCCCGGGGAGCGATGCACTCTTGACCCGACTGCTGGTGGACGTGTCCGCGCGGCCGACGGCTCGGGGCGACGAGGCGCGCCGGGCAAGTTGTTGTTGTGCGACGGTCCGCGCGTCCGGACTGTCCGCAGACCACATGCCGGCGAACAGTCCAGTCACGAGCAGCAGTAGTGACACACGGCTGACCATCATCGCGTTACTCATTGTCTCGGCGGCAGATCTTGGGGTTTGTCGGATTGCATCTTGTTTTGGCAGGTGAATCATCGACGCACCCGGAAACGCTCAAGCAGCGAAACCTTTCCGCCTCCGCAAAACGTTCCGGTTGTACGGGACGTTGCCGCTTGAAACGGAAATGCCGCCCGCATCGGCGGGCACCTTCGTTTCCCCCGTCGCCGCTGGCACCGGGTGATACCTCACGCAGTCTTCGATGAGACGTTGCTCCAGTTGGAGTCTTGGTGAGCCGGGTGGCGTTAGCCCAATGGCACTTACCTTAAAAAACACTTGAGTTCGGCACGCCGTTTGCGCCAGGGAGAAAGACTTTTTGGCATGGCGGCGAGAAAAAAGGTTGAGGTTGCGGTCGATCCGGCGCGGGATGCGGAGTTTGATCGGGCCTTCGAATTGTTGCGCGATCTCGTGGATTGGTCGGCGGCCGATCAACAGTTCCCGATGCGCGGGAATGCGGTCTACACCACCCCTGTGGT
>JAYTIB010000950.1:0-7278 GCA_043732205.1 Schlesneria sp.
TGACTCGAGACACCCCAGCCGACGGCCTGTCAAGTCTCCGGCCCCACCTGTTCAGGTGAGGCCAAGCCACTTGCCAAATTCACAATGCCGAGCATGATGTCGGTGCCCTCAATTCCCCCGCACGGCCTTCGTCACACTTCCGGGCCTGATGAGCATGGCAAAGAAAGCGCGAACGATCCGAGTCTTCATCGCCTCACCGGGTGATCTGGCGGTGGAGCGTCGGGCCTTCAAGGACGTGATCGACGAACTCAACACCGGCTTCGACTAAAGGGAACTAACGTCGATGACCAGTCACAATCAAACCGGCGGTTTCAGCGTCACGCTGGGAGCCCCCCCCAAAAGACTTGAAGATCCACTCACATGCGCCCTGGCTGAACTTTATCCATCCGAATCGAATGAAAAGGTAGGTGACCAAATGCAAGACGCTCCGATTGAGAACAGCGCACAAGCAGGCAACCCTGACATTCTCTCGGACTGTCGAGTCATGCTGCGGTTTGCATTGAGGGAAGGATTGGTGTTGACGGAGGAATTGCGTGGTGATGTCGCGTGTTTGGATCGTGCTCTCACATCCTGCGGCCTGGCACCCCTCTCCGGCCTTCCAAAGGAACTCATCAATAACCGACCAACGGTCGCGGTATCACAAACCACCGAGGAGCAAAGTGCGACCGATACCGCCGTATCAGCGGACGGTGCTGAGAACCATCCGATACTTGCCAGGTTCCAAATCTCATCCGACGAACTTGCCATCAAGGTCCATATGGAACTATCAAAGGTGGTGGCGCCAGCGACACCACTCACGCTGCAAATCTCCGAACCGGCACCTGGCAAATGGAGGCCTTTTGGAGGAATGCCCCTGCTTGTGAAGGGCGCCGCATATATGGCATTGGTTTTTGCATTCGGCTTCGTCCTCACTGCGCTGCCGGTTGTCAGCAAGAAAATGAACGAAGTGACCAAACCCGCGAAGCAGAATTCTGCTTCGACGAATGCGGCTACTGGCAGCAACGGTGCCAATGGGAATCCCATTGTGGACGAAGCTGGCGCGCCTTCAGTGTCATGGCTGTCAATGCTGAATGCGCTCTGCGGAGCAGGACTCGGCGCTACATTCTACATCCTGCTTAACACCAGGGAGCACCTAGTTACTCGCTCATATGATCCGAAGTACAATTCAGTCTATTTCGTGCGATTGATTACGGGTCTCATTGGTGGAGTCATCCTCGCCACAACTGTTGGTCCGATGTTGACGACCAAAACGGAAGAGGCCAGTGGTTTTTCATTTACACCGGGCGTCCTTGCCATTCTCGGTGGGTTTGCCGCTGAAGCAGTGCAGCAGATTCTCCAAAGGTTGGTCGAAGTCTTGCTCACAGTAATTCGAGGTGATGGAAGTGCCGACGCTCAGGCGAGAGCAAAGGCGGCGGAAGTCGAACGGAGCGGCCAAGCCGCAGCCAAACTGCTGGATTATGAGAGGGAAACGGACCCCGAGAAAAGGAAGAAGCTCCTCGACGAAGTGTTTTTACTTTTCAGGAAAGTGGAGACTTGAGCCGGCGTTCGGGTCGGACCTTGGAGCCGTCGGTTTGTTCCGACTTCGCCAATCTCGCGGAATTGTCGAGAGCGGTGGGGTGGCCGGGGCAGGAGCGGCTTCGCGATGCCCCGGTGTGTTGGAGCGGTCCGAGTTTCCGCGGCTTCGCCCAGAGCGGTTCCAGCCGCGGCCACCCACCGAGTGGCGTCCCGTCGTGTATGGGGATTGGGGGCGCTCTCTCGGCGGTGTGACGGAAACTCGGGGAATCACAGTGGGATCTTGAGGAAATGGTCGCGTCATGTTTGGGAAGCACGGCGGAAACTCGGGGAGCCGTGATGCGAACTCCGGGAGTCTGTTGGGAATTGAATCCTCATTTGAATCGGAGGGCGAGTATGTCGGGACGAGTCGCAGTCATTGCCGTTCATGGCGTCGCAGACCAGCTTCCGTTTGCCACGGCTCGCGCGACGGCGGATCTGTTGAAGTGCCATCTCGCCGACAAAGTGTCGGGGTTTCACGAAGAACAACTTCGACTCGAAGTCCTACCTCTACGAACAGTCAGCAAGACAACGCAGCCACCGGCACCCGAGGCGCAACCACAGAACCTTGAGACAAAGGAGCCCGTTCCAAAAAAACCGGCTGACTCCACGAGTTCCTCACGCGAGGTGGCCCTTGCGACCAGGTTGGAATCCGGCGTGAAACTGGCTTGCGACAGCCGCGAGGCGAGCCTGGAATACTTTGAAACGAAGCAGAACAGCGATGGCCGTCCACAGCCGGACGACGCGAAAATAAGTCCTGACGAAGTCGATCGCCAAATCATCTTGGGAGTCAGTCGCGAGGCGAGCTTGGAATACTTTGGGGAGCAGCTCAGCGGATATCGCCAACGGCCAGCCGATGCGATGTATGAAACCGTGTGCCTGTCCGCGACGATTGGCGACAAACAGGTCGATGTCCATGAGATGTATTGGGCCGACCTGTCCCGCGTACAGAGCGGGATCTTTCAAGCCTTCGAAGAGCTTTACTACGTCCTGTTCGCCGTGTGCAACATCGGACGAATGGAATTGGACCGGAGCAAGCGGTTGTTTAAAGGGTGGCGCTGGTGGGGCCTTCGGCAGTGCGAGGGAATCGCCGAGCGAATCTTGACGCTGTTCGTGCCGCTGGGCAATGCGTGCCTGATGTTGCTGCTGGTCTTTGCGTTGCCCCATCTTCTCGACCAGAGAATCAAGGTTGATCAATGGTGGGTTCTGCTGCTCCTCGGAATTGGAGTTGGCTTGTTGGTGGGGACCATTGCGTTCGTGTTGATTTCCAGACGTCAACCGAAACAGGCACTTTGTTATTTGTTGTCAGGAGCCGGCGTGTGTGGGCTGCTTGGCTTCTGCATCAGCCGCCTCCATACGACATGCATCCATGTCGTCCTCTCGGTACTGCTTTGGGTGGCCTGTGGCCTGGTGTTGCTTGGGGTGGGCTGGGCTTACAACAGGCGTCAACCCGGCGCGCTGTTCGTGAGTGGCCTTCTTGGAATCCTGATCCTTGGTGCCGTTTTGGTGGAAGTGAAGCCACGCGCCACGCTGGACAAGTATTGGGCTTTGGATATCGGACTGGCCGTTGCGGAATGGACGCTGCTCGGGCTCTTTTGGATTTGGCTCGCGTACTTGGTGATGGCCGTTGTTTGCTGGGGACTGGGGTGTCTGGTGGTCCGGAAAGAGCGGAAATCGTCGCCCCGACGCAAGACCGCGGCACGCCTCGTATGGACAGCGAATCTCGCCATCCTCGCGCCGGGAATGCTCTTCATCATCCTCAATCTCGGAATTTGGGAAGCCGCGTACCTTGCCGCCGGATCACGGGCGGAACCATTGTTTCCCAAAGACCATCAGCACACTCCCATCGACCCCATTGCCGGACCGTTGCAGAAACTGGCTGAGATTGATGCTCGCGAGTGGCCGCGCAAGGAGATCGACCACCATTCCAGCGTGGACTCGAATTCCAATTCTCCTTTCCCGACGACCGATCGGGTGCCGGGCTTGCTGCTGCACATGTCCGCGCTGCCCATGATTGTCGTGCTCGTCGCGCTGGTCTCAATGCTGCTTTCGGCGGGATGGCTGCTGTTGCCGGCGATTCTGTCCGAAGGGACCACGGCCAGCGACCCGAAGCACGAGTATGCTCGGCAACTCGGCAATAGTCTTTCGTCTGCCTGGTACTGGATGCGCTGGTGGGCAAGACCATTTGTTCAATTGCAGGTGGTAATGCTGATCGCCGTCTGTTGCCTGCTCTATTTCCTCCCTCTCCCTTTGCCGCTTGATTCCGACTCCGATCTCAGGACTTGGCTGTATCGGTTAAGCGCTCCGGTGTTGGTGACGATGGGAATGCTCTTTGTCGCGTTCGCGACGGGAGCCCCCCAATACGCGGGATTGCGGACTGTCGTCGACGTGGCTGCGGATGTCGCGAACTGGCTTCGCCTGCATCCCAGGGATGACAATCCCACGTCCCGAATCTCAGCCAGGTACGTTTCATTGCTGCGATACGTTGCACAGCGGAAGAACGAGAAGGGCGGGCCGTATTACGATCGAGTCGTGATTTTTGCCCACAGCCTGGGATCGGCCATTACAGTAGACCTCCTGCAATTCTTGGAGGACCACTTGCAGAAGCATCCTGATCTTGATGAAGGGCTCGCGCGCCTCAAGCACGACAACGCAGACAAGCTTCCAGTCTACCTCTTCACGCACGGCTGTCCGCTGCGCCAGCTTCTCGGACTACGGCTTCCGTTCACCTACGGCTGGGCGTGGCATGGTTCGAAAGGTTGGGATCACAACGAAGAACCGGTTGGTCAAGAGTTGCTGGGGATCGTGACGTGGGTCAACGCTTATTGCAGCGGTGACTACGTCGGGCGATACCTCTGGCACGACGATGTTGCCGACACGCCCTGGGACTCACAGCGCCGGGAGAAGCCGGGCACCGTTCCCCGAGTTGAGCTGTGCGTGGGGGCGGGGGCTCATGTGCATTACTGGGATCCAGACCCTCAGGCAGCCGGCGCGGGAGCGACGGCCTCGTCAGCTCCATCGACAAAGATCGCCGAGGAACTGCTGAATCTCATTGGGTGCGAGTTGCCAGCGGCCGGATGACACGCCGACACGAACCGAATCGGCAGGGGATGTCAGAATCCGCGAATTCGGATGCCACTGTCGAGCGGCGTCGGTCGCCAGTGCTCGTGGAACACACTGGCGGCTCATGGCAGCCGCTCAGTGCCACTCTGCCGGAAGAACAAGTCACCGATCGAAGTCACCCCGCCGCCGTGCCACAGACCTGAAAGAGTGTCCTTGAGATTCCGTCGAACGTACTCGGGAATGATGTCCCAAGCTTGGTCGAGATTCGCACCTCAAGCAGGAGAAGTCCCATGTTGAGCCACAGGCAATGGATGGTGATGTTGCTGGTGATGCAGGCGTCCGTGCGCGCGGCGGACAATCCGCGGCACATTGATCTTGGACCGGGAATCACTGCGGTGAAAACCTTGGAACAGAACTGGACGGATGTGGAATCAAACTGGTTCTACAACGCGCCCCAAGGGTCGCGGTTGGTGCCTTACGACTGGTTTCTCCCTTTGGAACAGGCCGGATCGCAGGAGCGGTTTCGAGACGCGAAACACATTCGAACGCTAGGCTACATTCCCCGGACGCCCGATCCGATGAACGCGGACGGCCTGCCGGTCGGGTTCATCAAGGACGCCCCGTACGAGGACGGAACGGCGGGACTCGGAGTGACGTGTGCCGCGTGTCACACCAGTCAGATCCTCCGCAATGGCACGGCCTATCTCATTGATGGCGGTCCCACCCAGGGTGATTTCGAGCGGCTGATGAAAGAGCTGGCTGCGGCGCTGCAGGCGACGGCGGAGAACGATGTGAAGTTTGAACGGTTCGCCACCGCAGTCCTGCCAGCCGGCGCATCGAACGCAGAAAAAGCGGCGTTGCGTGCGCGTGTCAAATCAGTCGCGGATCAGCGTGCCAGTTACAACGAGCGCAACCTGCCGAAGGCGGACAAGGATCGATTTGGCCCCGGGCGCGTCGATGCCTTCGGAGCGATCTTCAACGAGGTCTCGGTGACGTTTCTGGGCATCAAAGACAACTGGCACGCGGCGAACGCGCCGGTCAGTTACCCCTGCCTGTGGGATACGCCGCAGCATGACCGGGTTCAGTGGAACGGAGCGGCAGAGAACAAGGTCACTCCGTTGGGTCAGTTCTTGTTCGGAACGCCTGAGGTCGGTGCCGTGGGTCGCAACTCGGGCGAAGTCCTGGGGGTGTTTGGCAGCGTGAAGATCAGCTCTTTTGAAATTCCATTCGTTCCGGAACCTTACTCGTCCACGGTCAACAAGGCGAACCTGATCGAGATCGAGAACTCATTGAAGTTGCTCTGGTCGCCCGAATGGCCGGAAGCGGCTCTCGGGAACATTGACGGCAACTTGCAGTTCAAGGGGCAGGCGTTGTTCAAGAAGCATTGTTCGGAGTGTCACAAGTCCATCGATCGAACGGACCCGGACCGCCGGGTGATCGCGAAACTGTCGGACGGCGGGACCGACCAAAACTTGATCCGAAATTTTGGCCGAACGGCGAACACCGGACGACTCCGGGGACGGCAGAAGACGCTGCTCGGGCTGGAGCACCTGGCTCGGGAGGAACCGATCACCGTCATCCTGAAACACGTCGTGGAGCGAGTCATTCTGGACCCGATCGTCAATCCGCTGGCATTGAAGAATGTCTTGCTCGCAGGAACGATCAGTCCCCTGGAGTTGTTCGATTCGCTCAACCCCGGATATCGCATGACGGCGGTGATCGAGACCGGTGAAAAACGATTGGTGGGCCAGTTTGATTCGCTGGTCAAGGACGGAGAGTCTCTCACGATTGGAGGCGGTCGATTCCATCTCATGGACAAGGAACGGGACATCTTGAGGAAGGGAATTGGCAACGAGCTTCTGGATCTTCGCAGCCATGAAAAAGTGAAGGAAGCCGCAACTCAGTTGGAGCAGATCGGCGGAACGGTCGTGCGGAATGTCGTGGACAGCGCCAGCGAGCAAGCCAAAGTCACTGTGAACAACTCGACCCTGAAGATCGGCTACAAGGCGCGACCGCTCAATGGAGTCTGGGCCACGGCCCCGTATCTACACAATGGCTCGGTCCCCAATCTGGCTGAACTCCTCAAGCCTGCGGCGCAGCGGGTGAAGACCTTCCATGTCGGCAACCAGGAGTATGACCCGGTGAAGGTCGGCTTCAAAGATGATCCGAGTCAGCCGGTGTTCGACACGACCGGGGACGGCAACTCAAACGCCGGTCACGAATATGGCACCGATCTGTCCGATGAGGACCGACGAAGCCTGCTGGAATACCTGAAGTCGCTGTAGCCGGACCGTGCTCGAATCGGTCTGAAGCAGCCGGAGAACATCCGAAGACTTCGGATGTTTGCACCATCAGATGAAGACGCCTCCGAAATCCGTTGACCGTTCTAATTGCCCCACTCACTCTCACACGAAAGAACCACCATGCTTGAGAACATCCCCGCTGACGAGCCAAAGCAAATTGAGCACATCGTCCAACTGACCATGCAACAGCTCCAGATGCGCTACCCTGGCGACAAGCGGGTGCTGCGCGGCGTCCACGCGAAGGACCACGGCTGCGTGACGGCCACCTTCGAAGTGTTGCCCGACATCGCGGAGAACCTGCGTCAGGGAGTCTTCGCCCAACCGGGAAAGAAGTACTCAGCCCTCGTCCGGTTCTCGAATG
>JAYTIB010000951.1:0-2749 GCA_043732205.1 Schlesneria sp.
GCCGTGGCGGGGATTTTCTGTCCGAGTCCGCCTGTCGACGCACTGCCGGAGTTCGCCGAACTCAGCAACGTCGGAGCGGCGAACGTCACCCCTTCGGGCAGAGTTCCCGAAGCCTTGCTGAAGCGACCCAGAGCCGTCCCGGTTCCGCGCGCGTTGGGGCTGACACTCTCAAATTCCCGCTCGAACGGAACCGCCACGAAACGACGTCCACCCGGCTCGTAACGAAACTGGTAGACCAACCCGCTGTCGATGGCATGCACCCGCGCGCTGGCCGCCAGGGATCGGACTTTTTCCGACGAGTCGATCAGGCTCTGCTGGCCGGTCAACCGCAGCACGTTCGGCCACGCCACCGCCAGAATGATCGCCACCACGCCCAGAACCAGCAGCAGTTCCAGCATCGTGAACGCGGCGCGGTGAATAGCCGGTTGAAAAAGCCGTAGCACGGACGCCTCGTCCGTGGTTGCCAGTTGGAATTCGCTCGGACGAGGCGTCCGAGCTACGTACTTCAACAGGCGGTTTGCCCCGTGCGTCGATCGGGGAATGTCTCCCCGGCGGGTCATCAGCGAAGGCCGGCCATTGCGACGCATGTCTTGTTCAACCCATTCGGTGGTGCCGCGGAATCCGCACGGTCACAGCATCACAACATTGACATTAAGGGGCCATGAACGGGCTCAGTTTTTCGAACTGTTCCAACCACTGCAACAGGATCGCATCCTTCAGTTCCCGAGACTGGCGGAGTTCCGACGGCGGCTTCCCCCAATAGAAGCTGATCCATCCCGTGGCGGACTTCTTCGACACTTTGATGAACTCGGCCAGTTCGGTGCTGGAGCATTTCAGCGGGAAAGTTTCTTCGATGACGACCGGCATGCCAACGGCGAAACCGGCGAGCGTCTCCAGTGCCTCGTTGGTCTTGCCGGACTCAGGATACAAGTGGACCGACAGGAAATCGACGTGCTCGGCGACGACCTGCGGAACAAAGCCCGAAGTCAGTCCCGGCCGGTCCAGACTCCAGTCGACCAGTCCCACAGTGATCAAGTGACGGTCGTCCACCTTGCGCACCGCGCCGGTCAGATGCCGCAGCCAGGCTGCGGCGATCTCGGGACGGGGACGGTCGCGCTGGTCGAGCGTGATGAACTGCACGAAGTGCTTCCCCGCGAACGCCGGTCCGAGCCAATCGCGGGGATTGCGGCGTCCACCCGGCACGACCGGCTCATTCATCAGGTCGTAACAGAAGATCGCCGGACTCTTCCGGCAGGTCTCAGCCACCGCCTGCCAGAAGACCGCTTGAGCCTCCCAGCGCTCCGGTTCGGACAGCTCGTCGTACCACGCGGGAACATCCCGCTTGTGGTAGCACCCCAAGCCGGTCAGATCGAGGTACAGGTTTGTCCGTTCGGCCAGCGCCACCAGGCGAGCCAGTTGCGCGAGCGACTTTCGATCCGGGGTCGTCGGTCCCTGCATGAACTTGCCAAATTGCAGATGGATGCGGACGACATTCGCCTTCAGCTCTTTGATCGCGGTGAAGTGCCGTTCGACCAGCGGCCATTCGTCGTGCCAGTAATCCTCCAGCAACCGCCCGCCGTCATCGTGGTCGTAGTTCACTCCCCACGGCACGAACGGCTGGCCGGTTTCCGCCGCGACGAACCCCGCCTTGTCGTCCGAGACCCGGATCGACGACATCTCCGCCGGGAACGCGGGGCTCACCATCAGACCAAACCCGATCCACGCCAGCCACCGCAGTCCCGACCGTCGATTCATGGTGAATGCACCCGTTGTAAGAAGGCCCGTTGAGTGAACGGTTCGTTTAACCGCGTGGGCAACGCCCCGCGCGGTATCGGACTCCAAGCGTTGGCTCCCACCGACGCGCGGGGCGTTGCCCACGCGGTTAAACGAGCATCACGCCAAAGAATAACACAGGCCGGACAAAGCCGGCCTGTTTGCGTTGTGACTCGTGTTGCAGTGCGGCAAGCGCGTGGTTGGCGCGATCAGACCCCGGTGGTGTTGCCGACCATCCGTTGAATCTTGGCGCGGCGTTCAGCACGACGGCGTGAGCGACGGCTGGTTTCGCTGGGCTTTTCATAGAACTCGCGCCGCCGCATCTCTTTCTTGATGCCGGCATGCTCCACCAATTTCCGAAACCGCTTCACGGCATCGCTGATCGATTCGTTATCCCGCAACCGCAACTTGACCACACAGCCCTCCGTCAGGGTTTTACAAGAATTGCCACACATGCCGCCGGTTGACCGGCCCCATTGCCGAACACCTCCCAAGCGGACCGGGGATTCTAGCGGCCATGCTTCTCAGTGGGAAGTCCGCGAGATTTCTGAATCTCCGTGAATTTCACTCGACACGAACTCTGCCAGTCGGCACGAACGAGCCATCTCCGTGGGCTCACTCTCTCAATTCAAGCTGATTCGAGGTAACCCGCAACATGTGCATGGGTTGGAACAGTGAATCGACGGCCGGTTACGTCATGCAGGCTACCGGGACTCGACGTCTTCCCCGTCGCGTTGAAGTTCATTCCACAGCACGGCGAACCACAGCAGCGCCGCGCGTTTCTGTCCCAGTGGGCTGAAGTGGCGGCGGGATTTTGCGTCGCCGCGGTTGTCTCCGCCGAGAACATCGGTGTCGGGCCCCGGACGGAAGCCGGGTTGACTCCAGAGTTCGTCCGTCCCGCTCCGGATTCGCCGTTCCCCCACCGGGTCGTTGTAGACGGTCGGATGCAGTGTGGACTTGGCGAGCAGCCACGGTG
>JAYTIB010000952.1:0-7271 GCA_043732205.1 Schlesneria sp.
GGCGTAGGGATCAATCTTTTGCAGCAGATTGCCATCGCGGGTGCGCACGGCGAACTTGTAGGCATCGCCATGCTTCAGGCCGGGAACGAATCCCCACCAGACGCCGCTGTCGCTCGAATTCAAGGGATTGCGGCCATGCATCCACGAGTTCTGGTCGCACAGAACAGCGACCTCCGAGGCATTCGGCGCCCAGACATGAAATGTCACGCCGGCAACGCCATCACGGGTGTCCAAGTGTGCGCCCAAGTGGCGATACAGCGTCGATTCCATCCCTAATACCTGATCTGTTTTGATAACAGCCTGAAAGATCGGACTGAAGGTGTCCGCACGACGAACAGCCGCTCGATTTGATGAGTTCAGCGACAGTGCCGTCGAACGAAAGCATCAATCTCATGGCCCGGAATATCTGTGACGATTGTGCCGGAAATTCCGGTCGGATGGTATCAGTTGGCGCACCGCCCGACAATGAACTCAATTCCTTGCACTCCAGTACGAACCGTTGGAGATCGACCCCGCATTGCGGTGTAGAGTTCGAGGTCTCTCCGTCATGCTGGTCGGCATCCTCTCCAGTGTTGAACGAGTGCGTTTACCGTGACTTTAATGCGTGGGCAGCTTCTGACGACTGGGCCGTTGGCGATCATTGCGGTGTGCTACGCAATCGCCACTCCGTTTTCGTCCACCCACCGGATGGAACCGTTTCTTCCCACGATCACTCCCGGTCACTCCACCAACTCGAAGACTGTGGATTGCCGAAGCACGGTGGACAGTTTGGAACAGCGGCTGACCTCCGACTGGCATATCGTCGTCCGCGAGCCCTTCGTGATTGCCGGCGACTTCTCCGAAGAGGCTCTGACCCGATTCCACCGGGACACGATCGCTCCCACCGCCCGCGCTCTGACAGTTCAGTTCTTTGACACTCACCCGGCGTGGCCGATCACGGTGGTCCTGTGCTCGTCGGACGAAAGCTACCGGGAATGCAACCGGTGCCTGGGAGAACGCGATCGCAGCGAGTACGCGGGGATCTACTCGCGGTCGGAACACCGGGTGATCGTGAACATCGCCACGGGTGAGGGAACGCTGGCTCACGAACTGACGCACGCGTTGGCGCACGCCGATTTTCCCACGCTGCCGGAATGGCTCGACGAGGGATTGGCGTCGCTGTACGAGGAGTGCGAATTCTCCGCGGACGGCCAGCGGCTGATCGGTCTCGAAAACTGGCGCGGACCCGTGCTGCAGGATGTGATGCGGCGCGGAGAAGTGCCGACAGTCGCCGAGTTGGCCGGTGAGAAGTTCGCCAAACGCGATGCCTCCGTCGACTATGCGCACGCGCGCTACTTCTGCCTGTTTCTACAACAGCGAAACCTGTTGGAAGCCTTCTACCGAAAGAGCCGCTCGCACACGAAGTCCGACCGGGACGCAATGCAGTCACTGTCCGAATTGATGGGGACTACGGACCTGCGCACGGTCGACCGCCAGTTCCAGACTTGGCTGGGAACGCTGAAGTCGGCCGGCCGGTGAGTCGTACCTCACGCGGGAAAACGTGGCACACTTGAATCGTTTAACCCTGAGCCAACGGCGAAGGTGTGGGTCGCCAGCGCCCCGATTCGTATGCCGACAGTGCCAGCGGAGACGGACGCTTCCGCTCGCTCCACCTTCGCCGTTGGCTCAGGGTTAAACGACTCAATCCTGGCCGCGTGCGGCATACTCACCGACTCGTCTTGTTGCAGACCGATCGCATCAGTCTGTCGCGAAGAGCCTCTCAGAGCAGCCCCTGCTGCTTGCGCCGCAACTGGCTGAACAGGTTGCGATACGGCCGCGCAGACGAATCGGCGGATACCGTTCTCGGCGATGCATCGTCCCGTGGTTCGGAGGATTGCCTGTTGGGAGAGGAATCCGAACCGAATTCAATGACCGACGAGTCGGGTCGCGCGGTTCCCAAGAGTTCTTGCAGTCGCTCGAACGCCGAATGGCCGTCGTTGGGAGTCTTGGTCTCTGCCCGAACGTCGCTGGTCAGTTCGCAGACGGCCATGCCAAGTTCTGCTTCCAGCGAATCCCAGTCGTCCGACGAGTTCCCGCGATCCGCATCGACGATGGTCGCTTCGAGTCGTGCTTCAACGTTGCCCAATTCCAAACTCGCCGCATCCCAGCCGGGGTTCTCACGCACTTCCGGGAGCCGCTCATCCAGGCGTGTACAGACGGCGTCGAATCCGTCGTCGATTGAAACAGGCTCGTGTGAAACCCGATTGTCATGCGCCTGTGCCGAGCATTCCGTCGAACACGTTTGATCGGGTGCAGAGTTCACTTCGAAAACAGTCGCATCGCCGCGAACCTCGAAGGATGCCCGAGTGTCACACTCGTTTCCCACAGCGGCAGCCACAGAGTGACCAGCGTCCGGCAGCGGTTCGCTGAGAGACGCTGTGGCATCGTGAGCAGTGGCTTCGGGCGTTGTGACTTCGGGAATTGGAAAGCCGCCGTCGATGGCGGCATATCGATCCCAGACAATTTCTTCCACGACCTCGCCGCGCCGAAGTCCAGCCGTCGGTTGAATGACAGGTTGTGGTGACGTGACGAGGGATGGTTTGACGACGGACCGGGGAGGCTCTGTGTTCATGAAACTTCGCACACTCGGCGGCTGATCATCCGCCGAATCCGTGTCGTCAGCGGTCTCCGATTCCGCACAGTCCTCGTCGCCGAAAGTGTCTCCGACCAGTTCGTCAATGTCTGGCTCGCCGCACTCGAACGTGCCTGCGGACAGGTCGGAGCCGGATGACTCGACGATCGCTTCGGTCATCGGCAGGTCGGCCCCGAATTCGACGGATTGGAACTGGAGCGAAGACTCCGTCACGTGCGACGGGATCGCTTCCAAGTGCGCCGTCGCAGCGGGCGTTGAGGCCTCGATCAGATCGAAATCCTCGGTGGTTCGGGAAACACTCGCGACGTCGGTCAGACTCTCGTTCCAATGCAGCGGGAGTTGACGCAGATCCTGCAACGCTACTCGGATCGTTTCGGCGGAGACCGGTTTCTGTTCGGAGACATAGGCCAGCAGCAAGGCGTGGTCGCACAGTTGGTTGATGCAACGGGGCATCCCCTGGCTGGCGCGGCAGATCAGTTCCAGAGCTTCGGGTGTGAAGACCTCATCGGTCCGGCCGCCGGCCCAGGTGATGCGATAGTCGATGTAGTCCAGCGAGGACAAACGGTTGAACGATTCCAGACAGACATGCGCACGAATCCGCTGGTTGAGCGCTTCCAGGCCGGGACGGGCGAGGGTTTCTTCGAGAGCCGGTTGGCCGACCAGAACGAGTCGGACCAGCGGTCGCCCGTTCTCGGCCAGATCCGACAGAATGCGAAGTTCCTCCAGCAGATCTTCGCTCAGACCGTGGGCTTCGTCGCAGATCAGGACGAGCGCATCGCGGCTGGGATTGAGGGCTCGGATGGCCGGAACCAGTTCCAATCGCAATTCCTGTTCATCCTGCCGCTGATAGGCGTGGTTCATCTCCGCGAGAATGGTTTGCAGCAACGCGCGGCGTGTCGGGAAGCTGGCATGACGCAGGAGGACGATTTCGAAATGCGATTTCAACTCCGTCCCCAGCCGCTCGCACAGGAGCGTCTTGCCGACACCCGCCGGGGCGGACACAACGGCGATCCCTTGTCCTTGCTCGACACAAACGACCAACTCATCCAAGGCGGCTTGGATGGAACCAGCGGCGAGAAAGCACCGTGGATCGGGGGTTGCCGCAAACGGCCGACGCTTCAGCAGAAACTGGGACTCATACATGGAAACGACTTCCCGCAAAATCTGACGACCGGCTGGGCCGGAGAATCAAGCCCCCCTGTGATCGATCGCGCACCGCCCGTGACTTGAACACAACCGCTACCTCTGACATCGTGGGTGCAACTGACATCGTCGGAGCGACCGGAAATGTTTGACGCCGGCCGAAGAGCGGAATCGAAAGACATGGTTGACGTGACCGACAAAAGACCCGGTCGTGTGGGCTTTAGCCCACGCGGAGTCGTTATCTTCCGAGAAACGTGGGCTGAAGCCCACGTTACTGCGTCTTTTGTCGGTCACGTCATGGTTGAGTTTGCGGATCACGTCGTCTGTGCCAGCCTCGTCGGGAAAGCGTTCAGACGGACCGCCTTGTTCGCGTTGGAACGTCGACAGGGCGTTTTGCGACGGCTCCCGAGAATGTGTAGACTACATTTGCTTTGTCGTGGCACCGGGCCGCGATTTCCATTTGGTTGGTGAGTAGGAATATGTCCGAAGGACGAGTTCAGTTCCGCAGTCACGATGATGTTCGAAGCTTGTTTGGGACTCGCGACAAGCACCTCCGTCGCCTGCGCGACGTGCTGCACATTGATGTCGTCTTGCGCGGCGACGAGTTGCACTTGCACGGGGATCAGACCCAGGTGGCGCTCGGAACGAGAGTCTTCGCCGAATTGAAATCCGTGATCGAACGGACCGGATACCTGGAGGACGAAGACCTTGAGCGGGCGCTGGGACGCATGCTCGCGGCCGACCACGCCAGTCCCGACGACTCGATCGACGTCTTTCACAAGGCGCGCAAGATCCGGCCGATGGGGACCGGGCAGCGTGACTACATCAAGGCGATCCGGGAGCATGACCTAGTGATCTGCTCGGGGCCCGCAGGTTCCGGCAAGACGTATCTCGCTGTGGCGATGGCGGTGAACGCGCTGCGGCTCGAAAAGGTTCGCAAGATCGTGCTGGTTCGTCCCGCCGTCGAAGCGGGCGAGCGACTCGGCTTCCTCCCCGGCGACATGCTCGCCAAGGTGAATCCGTATCTTCGGCCGTTGCTGGATGCGCTCAGCGACATCCTCGACTTCGATCAGGTCCAGCGGTATCTCGACAAGGATGTCATCGAGATCATTCCACTGGCGTTCATGCGCGGCCGGACCTTGAACAACACGTTCATGATCTTGGATGAAGCCCAGAACACCACCGTGACGCAGATGATGATGTTCCTGACGCGGATGGGACATCACTCCAAGATCGTGGTCGCCGGCGATGCCACTCAGACGGACCTGCCGGACAACATCGACAGCGGGCTGGTCGATGCCATCAACCGCCTGCAGCAGGTCAAGGGGGTCGCGTCGGTCGAGTTGACGGGCGAGGACATCGTGCGGCATCCACTCGTGCGGCGGATCGTCGCGGCCTACGACGCGGACCGGCCGGAGCGGAGCAACAGCCCGCGTAATCGAATCGAACGAGTGGTCATGCCACCGACAGATTCGGCACCACTGAACACTCCCGCGCCGAACGGATCGCAGGGTTCAACTCCGTCGTTGATCGCTCCGCGATCAAACGCGCCGATCGCTCCGCCGTCAGTTGCGCCGATCACCGAACAATCAGCGACGCCCCCCGAGCCCGCCGTCGAATCTCCTCCCACCGGCGAGCAGGCCGTGCCGTGAATCATGTCGACGCGGTGTTTGGCCGCCGTCTCTCGTTCGGATCAAGGGGTCCGGTCCACTTTGTCGAGGCCGACAGGTCTAACTGATGCGAATTTTTCCCGCTCGAAAATCCCGGTCGTCCCGGCATGTCGGCTTAAAGAACGGTTCGTGGGCGGCACGCTTGGGCGGGCAGCTCAGCCGCGGTGACGTTTCGTTGCGTCTGGCGATTTGCCTGCTGTTCCTGATCATCCTGGTCTTCGGAATCGCCGGATGGCGGTCTCCGTTCCCGCATCGGCTGGGGGATGACGCCCCCAACGGCATCCTGGCGCGGATCGATTTCGATCGCGTCAACGTGCGCAAGACGGATCTCGCCCAATTGGAGCGTGAGGATCGGGTGCCCCACCGCTTTCAATACTCGGCCAAGGGGGCCGAGCAACTCCGCAACCTTCCCGTCGACCTGCGCAAGCACCTGTTGGAAGCGGTCAACATCAGCAACTTCACCGATCTCTCCGCGGAAACCAGGGCGGCATTCGGATGGGTGGCCGAGGGTGTCGGCGGAGCATTCGAACCCCCCGCTCCCGAATTCGAGGCGGAATGGCGGCAACTGCGCGAGGCGATCGGGCCCATCGACACGGCCGAACGCAAGATCGACGAAGTGATCGGTGAGTTCACGCAATTCACCGCGCCGCTGCGACAGACGGGAGTGCTCGACCCCGCCGAAGTCACACGCGAAAACCTGCGGCTCGAGGCGGACGTCACCGTCGTCCCGGCGTTCGACGAAAACAGGACTCAGACGTACAAGGTTGCCGAACTGCTGCTGAATGAAATGCTGAAGGCCACGGGCAATCTCGGGGGACAATGGAAGTCGTTCACGGAGTTGAAACCGAAACAGGATCTCTTGGAACGCTGGCTGCAAAACCGGGTTTCACCGACGCTGCAATACGACGCCGCAGCCACCAAACAACAACGGAACGAAGCACGACTGAAGACTCCCGAGGTGCGTGATGACTACAAGCGGGGCGGACTGCTGGTCGCGCCGGGCAACGTGCTGGATGACGAATCACTGGAGATCCTGAAGGCCCAGTATGACGCGATGGAAAGCCGGGTGCAGGTCTTCGAACGCGGCGTCCGTTTGGTGACGGTGCTACTGCTGCTCATCGTGCTCGGTGGCATGAACGGATATCACCTGATTCACAACGAACCGCGGCTGGCCACGAACGTCGGTCGACTGACGGTCTATCTGGCGGCGGTGACGGTGACGACGATTCTCGGCCGCTGGCTGTCGTTCGACCCGTGGCGCGCCGAAGCCGTCCCCATCCTGTGCGTCGTGATGATCCTGGCGATCGCCTACAACCAAGTGTTGGCGGCGCTGACCGGATTCTCGATGACCTTGGTGGTGACGCTGGCCAACGGTCGCAGTGTGGGTGAATTCGTCGTCCTGATGAGTGCCGTCGCCGCGTCGATCGTGCCGCTCAATCAGGTCTCGAACCGGATGAAGCTGGTCAAGGTCGGGTTCTGGGCGGCGGTCGCGTACCTCCTGGTGACGTGGGGGGTCAACATCATTGAAAGCCAGCAACTCGGTCGGCTGTGGACCGACCGCCACCTGCTGACCATCAGCCTGCAGGGAGCGGGCTGGTGTTTTCTGACTGGATTTCTGGCCTCGGGCGGGTTGCCGTTCATCGAGAAACTGTTCGGCGTGGTCACTGACATCAGCCTGCTGGAACTGAGCGACGTCTCGCATCCGCTGCTGCAGGAACTGGTCCAGCGCGCGTCCGGAACCTACAGCCATTCCAACGGCGTCGCCACGATCGCCGAGACTGCGGCGGATGCGATCGGCGCGAACGGCCTGCTCTGCCGCGTCGGCG
>JAYTIB010000953.1:0-2740 GCA_043732205.1 Schlesneria sp.
GGTTCGGCTGCACGTCGTGCCACGATCCCCATGCTCAGCCGCCCCGCGGGAACCTTGATGCGTTCTACCGGGAGAAGTGTCTGAACTGTCACAGTGATCAAGGCTGTTCACTGCCGGAACCGGAACGTCGGAACCGGCAGGCGAACGATTCGTGCATCGCCTGCCATATGCCTCATCTCAACGCCAGCGATGTTCCCCACACATCACAGACGGACCACCGAATCACGCGCAGCCCGCGGACGCTTTCGCCGGAGAACAACCCGGTGGACGAGATTCCAGAATTGTTTGATGGTGCCGATCAGCGTCTTCCGCGCATGGTTGTGGACCGCGCGCTCGGGATCTGGCTGGCGGAGCAGGCCGAATCACGAGCCGATCTGAAACTCGCCGCGCGGGCGTTTCGACAACTCACGGTGGTTTCCCGCCAGATGCCGCAGGACGCGGACGTGTTGAATGCGCTGGGAATCGCCTCCGCGGTCGAGGGCCGGGTCGAAGACTCGTTGACCTATTGGAAGCAGGCGCTGGCGATCGATCCCCATCGCGAATTGACGCTGCGCAGTACGGCCATTCAATTGCAGAAGCTGGGCCGGCACGACGCCGCCCGCTCGTACATCGAGGATTATCTGAAAGCCCAGCCGTGGAGTGCCCTGATGTGGGGGCGATACTCCGTCTTGCTCGGTCAACTTGGCGAGATTGAGCCGGCGATCAAGGCGGCCAGAAAAGCGATCGAACTCGATCCGTCGAATCCCCGCACCCACCAATGGCTGGCGGAGATCTACGATCGCAAAGGCGACCAAGAGCGACGCCGGCACCATCAGGAACTGTCCGATCGCCTGCGTCCGCACGACGCGGCGCGTTAGACGTGATCCACCGCCCGACGGTCAGTGCGTGAGCTTTTCCGTTCAGCGGGATCGCGCCGGCAACCGTCCCACGTCCACTAAGGACCGTTCGAAGAATTATTGTCGTGGATCGCTCCGCGATCCAACGTTCTGATCGCGGAGCGATCAGCGACAATGCGACAGTTAATTCTCGAACGGTCCTAAAAGTCTGAAGGCTGATAGTTGACCGGCTGCACCACGACCGGTCTTTGCAAGTCGAAGTTTTCAGCGGCTCCCGGTACGAATTGCTGATCGGTGGCAAACAGATTGCGAGCGGCGGGATGCGAATGATCCGTGCTCCAAGTCGTCTGGACGGGGGCACCCATCTCGCGGCGGATCTGCACGACGGAGACCGCGACCATCAGCGTCGCCGCCAGGGCCATGGCCGCCGCCGGAATCCAGCCGTTGAATTGGTCGCGCCGGCGCGGCACGTCCTTGAGGATCATTGCCAGACGCGGCCACAGGCTGGGTCGCGCTCCACCCGATGCGGATTCCATCGACGTGGTGGAAATGGACTGCAGGGCGTCCAGACTGGCCTGGAGCCGGCGTTGCCGCAATGAACAGCCGGGGCACTCCGTCAGGTGTGCCCGCAAAGGTTCCGCTTCCACGGCATCGGCCAGATCATGACCGATCCAAAGCGGGAGCAGCCGAAGCACTTGTTGACAGTTCATGATCACGATCCTGAAAAACTTGTTGTCTGAATCAACGCGGCAACCGCCACGTTCAAACAGCCGACATGAGCGAACTGAATCCTCAATCTTCGGCCTCGCCGCGGGGCGTTCTTGGCAACGGACTCGATGTCGAGTCCCGCCGTTTGACCCAGATCTCTTCAAACATGTTGCGCGCCTCAGCCAGCCGCCAGCGAATCGTCGCCTCTTTGCGGTCGAGCATGGTGGCGATTTCCGATGTGGAGAAGTTCTGCAGATCCCGCAGCATCAACACGATCCGGTAGTTCTCCGGAATCTGCTCCAAGACCTTCTCGACTTCCTGCTGCAAATCGATCGCCTGCCGGGGATCGGCGACGGCAGGGTCGGGTGACGAGTCGGCACTCCGGTCGGTGAACAACAACCACCATCCACGGCGTTTTCGTTTGCGGATGTAGTCCAGCGTCTGGTTGACCCCGCTGCGGAACAGCCACGGACCAAACCGCCGTGACGGATCAAACTGGTCGAGGCGTTCGTAGACCTTCATGAAGGTTTCCTGCGCCAAGTCCTCCGCCAGTTCCGGACTCTTCACGAACTGCTGGATGACGCGAATCAAACGCCGTTCGTAGCGCATCACCAACTCGCCAAACGCCTGACGATTGCCACGGCGCGCCTCCTCCACCAGTCGCGATTCAGTGACCGCACCGGCGAGTTCGTCGGACTCTGACAAGTCGACGTCAGGCTGAGTCATTGTGCCGAGCATTGTGTCACCCTGACGCGACTTACGCCGGTCCGGACGACATCGTTGGAACTGGGACGGGAATCTGAAATTGGACACGCCGCCCGATTGTATCGAAGCGGCGAATAGCGGAAACGTCACCTGTGGCGGCGCTGTGAGAATTGTGCGGACTTCACGCGGCATTCGCCGAGTCCCGCCGCAGGGTTCACGACGTAACCAATGCTCTTTCTTGAACGTGCGCTTCCGGGTGTCCGGCGATGATGATACCATTTGCCAGCCGTACGGTCCGCTGGGTCCAAGGCCGTTGCGTGTGGCAGGTCGCAGGCAGGGATGTTGCGACTTGTTCGGAGGGCGGGGTGGAAACCCCGCTCCGGAGATGGGTGAACGGGAGTTCCGTTCTACCCTGTGCAAGGTAGGAGGCCGTTTTCCGACGACGCATCAGGACGCACGACGCGGAACCAACAGCGTGTGGAAACAGCTCG
>JAYTIB010000954.1:0-2739 GCA_043732205.1 Schlesneria sp.
GGGTTTCAACCCACGCAAGATGTCGTACCGCGTCGGCTAAAGCCAACGCGACATCTTGTGCAGGACCGCCATTGAACTTGAAAGATTCACACGCTCTCAGCCGTGATGTGAAGTTCGGTGCGAGTGCCGCGAACGTCCATTTCGTATTCGATCTCTGTGATCGGCGGTCGGCGACATCAGAAAACCCTTTCTCGCGAGTCGCCGGACCCACGCTCTGGGAGGGCGTGGCGACTCGACTACAGATACCGTTGCAACCACGCGAGCACCCGTCGCGACATGTCGAGCAAATGCGGTCGCTCCTTGATCGCGTGATCCTCGCGCGGATAGACGATCAGCTCCGTCGGCACGCTCTTGTCCTTGAGAGCCCGGTGAAAGAGATACGCCTGCTCGACCGGCACATCTTGATCCTCGGCCCCGTGCAGGATCAGCGTCGGCGTGCTGAGCTTCTCGTGGTATGACAACGGCGAGAACTTTTGGAAGCGACCGGTTGGCTTATAGGGCGACTCGTCGTAGTGGATCGCGTCCCAGTCGGCCAGCGAACTCTTGCCGTGGAAGCTGAGCCAGTGCGAAATCCCGGCGCCCATCACCGCCGCTTGGAAGCGATCCGTTTGCGAGACGGCCCACGCCGCCGTGAAGCCGCCGTACGACCAGCCCGCGATCGCCAGCCGCTGCGGATCGGCGATTCCGGATTCGATCAGTGAGTCGACTCCGCGCAGCATGTCCTCGAAGTCCTTGCCCCCCATGTCGCCGATGTTGCTCTCGGCGAATTCCAATCCCCAACCGATCGAGCCGCGATAGTTCGGCAGGAAGACGGCGTACCCCGCTCCGGCCAGCAGTTGATTCCAACCGAACGACGCGTAATACCGCGAACTGGCGACGCCGGTCGGTCCGCCGTGAACCCACATTACCAGCGGACATCGTTGACCGGGCTGATATCCAACCGGCTTGATCACCAACCCCTGCATCTCCCAGCCGTCGGCTCCCTTCCACAGATGGACCGCTGTTTCACCGATCTCGATTTCCCGAGCCTGCGGATGCAAATGAGTCACTTGTCGGGCCGCGACAGAACCGGATTGCTCGCGCAGAATCCACACGTCGCGCGGGTGTTCGGCATCCTCCAGCACGACGGCCAGGGTTCCGTCACGTGATGCGGAGAAACGCGGCCAGTGAGCTTCCGCGACGGCCGCCAATTGCCACCAGATTTGAGTCCGCTCACCGGTAGCGGCGTTGATGCGATGGAGTCCCGTCCCGCCGCGATCGTGGCCGAACGCCAGCAACTCGCGGCTGTCGGACGACCAGGCGACCCAACCGGGACTGGCCATGAGACCGGGCGTGACGTTGCGAGTTACTCCGCCGCGAATGTCAGCGACCCACACGTCACCGGCGACACAACCCCGGTCGCTCCAGTTGGACGAAATGAACGCGATCTGTTGTCCATCGGGCGACCACACCGGCAGCGCGACCTGCCGCTTCGATTGCCACACCGTCCGGGCTGGCTCACCGAGTCCGAAGCGGACGACACGGTTCGTGTACCACGCCCATTCGTAGGGCTGGTCGGAAACGACCGCCGCGAACTCGCGCGAGTTCGGATGCCAACCGAACTCCCAGATTTGCAGGTTGTCCGGCGACACGCAGCGGATCGCTTTCGTCGGCACATCGACAACCCAGACGCGCACGAACTTCGGATGCTGCTCGAACGCGATCGCGTCATCCTTCGCCTCACGCTTGGCGCGTTCTTCGTCGGTCTCCGGGTCGTGCATCAGAAAGGCGAGCGAGCGTCCGTCGGGAGACCATTGCAGCGCGTTCAAGCCGCGCGGATTCGGGATCGCTCCGGCGGTGTCCATGATCGGCAGCGCCTCGCCGCCATCGCGGGCGATCACGAACACCTGCCGCGCTCCCTCTTCCAACCGATCCGACAGGAAGGCCAGTCGTCCGCCATCGGGCGACCAGCGCGGCAGCGAGTCCGTGCGCGGGCCGCCGGTCAGTTGTCGCGGTGTCCCTCCAGCCGCGTCGACCAGCCAGATCGTGGAATGCGGCCACTTGCTGTCGACTTTGAACGAGTCACCGACCACGAACGCGACCTGCGCGCCGTCGGGAGAAATCTGCGCGTCTTCGACATTCTTGAATCCCAAGACATCTTCGGGCGTCAGGGAACGTTTGACCGATGACATTGGTTACCTCTGGGAATGAGAGTCGCCTGATATGAAACGGAGGTGCCGCCGCGTTGATCCGAATGAACACCTGCAACCGTCACCAAGGCGACCATTGGCAACGGATTGATGCCGCTTCTACTGTCGACCGCGAAAGGGGAAGCCGGTTCGACCCCTTGCCGGCGGCATCTGTCGACGGCGTCGCCCCGTCCTATGAAGCGGCATCGGCTGCGG
Source organism: Schlesneria sp. (assembly GCA_043732205.1). GTDB lineage: Bacteria > Planctomycetota > Planctomycetia > Planctomycetales > Planctomycetaceae > Schlesneria. Next base: position 2,385 of record JAYTIB010000954.1, read on the forward strand.
TTGAATGGCGAATTCAGCAGATTTGCGCTTCGGGCAAACATCAATCGCCCCGCCACAACAAGCCTGATCCACCTTGCCGTCATTCACTCATCACAGCGCCACCAATCTTTGACAGCGAGGGTGTCTCGACGCCGCCGGTGCGTCACCTTATTGATCGGCCGATTCTGCCGGCGCGAGTCATCTCCGCAGTCTTGGCGACCCCGCTGATACCTTGCACGGCCATGATTGAGATGTTTAACCCGATAACCAATGACGCTATACCTCGCACGGGCATGAGTGAGAGTTTCTTCCGAGGGAGTCTTGGTGAGCCGGGCGGCGTCAGCCCCCGGACTCTACACGACAGGAGTCCGGGGGC
>JAYTIB010000955.1:0-2738 GCA_043732205.1 Schlesneria sp.
CCCCGATGATCTCAATCCGGCCCCAATCGACTTCCATCGCGACAGCGGACTGGTAGGCCTGGGAATGCTGGTGCTCCGGCGCGTGGCCGCGATCGGCTTCTATCTACCGCTCGCCGGTTGGCTGGGATTTCAGCTTGGTCTGCGGTTGAAGAATCAATACCGGGCGATCATCGCCGCGCTGTTGATCGTGCTGGCCGTCTGCGGCGCGCCGCCATTGGTGGAGTGGTATCTGCTGGCGGTCGCTCCGCTGGATACCGGCGATTTGCGGCTGCGCCACAGTCTGTTGGCTGGTCTGAGTTGGATGAATCCGTGGTTCGTCGCGTGTCAGGGCGAGGAGCCCGAATGGCGGGTCATCGACTTGTACTTCACCAGCGATATCTTCCCGTCAGACTGGTTTCCGGTTCTGTTTCATTTTGCGATCGTTGGCGGCATGCTATGGACTGTCCGACGCAATGCCTTGAGAAACTTCAGCCGGTTTGTGCGGCGCATGGAACCGGTGAATACGCGACACGTCCTCCACGCCGTCACCCCTTCATCACTGTCCTTGAATTTCAACCCGCCGGATTTTTCCGGTGCGAACCACAACGAGCCTGCCGATGCGGAACCGAACTCCCCGAGTCCCAGGACCAACGATGAGTGATCCAAGATCCCCAGTCGCCGGCGGGCGCGATGATTGGACTACTGTAGTCCCGCCGCTCCGCCGGCGGGACGTCCGGTCGGCGGAGCGACCGGACTACAGTAGGCGAATCGTCCGGCCTGTGATGCTGGTCGTGGTTGCGTGGCAGTTGCTGGCGGGATGGGCCGCCGCGCTGGAGATCATGGAGACGGACACGCGCTGGGGTTTCAACGGCAAGGTGGCGGTGAACCGTTTCAACATCCTGTCCGTGCGGGTCCACAACCCGCTGCCGCAACCGTTTGACGGGGAACTCCGGCTGCAGAAGACACTCGGTGACGCGCCGATCATCGAAGTGGTCAGCGTCGCTCCGTTCTCGACCAGGTGGGTGCAGTTCTATCCGTACATCAACGGCGGATTCGGCGACGTCGTCAGCAACGACACGTGGCGGTTGTATTACGGGCGGGGTCAGTCGTATGAGTTGCCGCAGCCGCGCGCGGCGAAGTACCAGCGCGTGATCCTCGACGACGCGACGGGACTCGGCGGCCGGAGCGGCGTCCTGAAGCAGATGCCCGAGAACTTGTTTCCGGCGTTCGTCTCGGCAACCGATGCGCTGCAGGTGGTCGGCATCGACAAGGAACCTCGCTCGTGGATTCCCGCGCAGAAAGAGGCGTTTCTGGACTGGCTGCATCTGGGGGGAACCGTCCTGTTGTTTCACGGACCGACGGGCAAATTCCCCGAGTTCTCCGGTCCGTTGGCGGCGCTGAATTCGCCACTGGACGAACGTCGCTACGGTGCGGGACGGATTCTCAAGATCCCGCTGAATCGGGGACAATTCCAATTGGACGAAGCGCGGCAGGCGCTGGCCGGTCTGCCGAAGAACCACGTCATGCGCAACGAGAAACTCGAAGACCCGATCGATGTCGTCGACCAGTCGGAGAAGAACCAACCCGATGCGATGAATCAATGGGGTAACGAGGCCGATCCGTTCGTGGCGAGTTCCTTCCTGAGCCAGCTCAAGGAGATGACCAAACCGGATCACAACTGGCTGCTGCTGCACTTCATGTTCTGGGTCTACATCGCGATGGTGTTCCCCGGCTGTTTCCTGCTGGGGAAACGCTGGTCCGACTTCCGGGTGGTGTACGCCGGCCTGTTGGGGACGGTGACGCTGTTCAGTCTGCTGTTCTCCATCGTGGGGCAGCGCGGCTACGGTGAGGCAACGGCCGTGCATTCCGTGGCGATCGCCAAGTCGCTGCCGGACGGCGGGCTGGATGTGACGTCGTGGTCCAACGTGTTCGTGACGGGCGGTGCCGACTATGACATCAAGCACAACGGCCGCGGCGCGTTGTATTCGACGTGCAGCGAGACCGAGCGGGTCAACGGCAAGATCAACAACGGCCTGGATGGATCGTTCGTCGTCGACATCCCGCCGTTTTCGAACCGTGAATTCGCCCTGCGGATCAAGCTCCCCGGTGGCGGTCCCAAGATCACGGTCGACGAACAGAAGCAGACGGCGGGACGGCTGACCGAACTGGTGCTGAGCGTCGACGGCATCAAATCGGGCGAATCGTCGTTCATGTACGCGCTGCATGGCGACCGGTTCTACTCGCTGCATTGGAACGGCGACAAGTTGAAGCTGTCATCCGATGCCGGCGACGGAACCGCCGTGCTGCGGGTGCAGGCACTGCAGAATTGGTCCCAGAACCAATACGGCTATGGTTACGGCTACGGACAACACCAGCAGACCCCGCAGGAACGGTTCAACCTGATGTTCTCACCGCTGATGTCGCGCAGCCTGAACGTCTCCAAGGAAAGTGAAGCGCAGCAGGTCCGTCTGACCGCCGACGTGGTGCGCGTTTACCTGTACGCCAAGATGCCCGCCGAATTCGCCGTCCAAAACGCACGCCTGGGCGCGCAGGACGGACATGTCCTGTACTGCGTGGACGTGCCGCTGGAACAGTAATTCTACTGTGATGGTTCATTTCAACGGGAGGATTGCAAAATGAGAATTGCAAATTGCAAATTGCAAAATGAAAGGCGGAGCCGCGAGAGGCCCCGCAGGGTCTGACGGCTTTTCGAGAGCGAAGTGGTTGCCAGTGGCGCTTAGAGTAGTGCCTGCTTCGCT
>JAYTIB010000956.1:0-7211 GCA_043732205.1 Schlesneria sp.
ACGGGTTGTTGTCGACTCTGAAGGAGTAAGGCGAGCGGCCGATGAATGTTTGTCCACGTACAAGCACGACGCGCAAGCGAGTGTGCCTGCAAACTCACTCGCTTGCGCATCGTGCTTGTCTGCCGATTCCTGCCGCTCGTCCAAGAGCCGCCGCGACTTCGACAGACTGGGATGAACCGCGTTTCGGATTCCACCCAGAATCGTGACGCACACCCGGCGACGTAGAAGACAATTCGAGTTGCTTGAACACCCGATCCCCCTTTGGCAGAGTGTCCGATTGGCGTCGTTGTGAATCCGTTGACGTGCGAATTGGGAACCCCAAATGCGAATGATCTCCAAGTTGGGTCTGTTGGTGATTGTGGTCTGTGTGGCTCGGGTTGGCTGGTCCGATGAGCCGGCCGTGATTTCGGTTTGGCCGGGGAAGGCACCGGGGGAAACGGTCGACATCGGACCCGAGGAGATTCAGCCGAACAAGCCCGGTGAAAACCCGCCGGTGATGCGGGTGACGAATGTCAGCCAGCCCACATTGACCGTCCATCTCCCGCCGCAAGAGAAACGGAATGGGACGGCCGTGGTGATCTGCCCCGGAGGGGGCTTCAACATCCTCGCCTGGAACAAGGAGGGCCTGGAAGTCGCCGAATGGTTCAACTCGATCGGAGTCACGGCGTTTGTGCTGAAGTACCGGACACCGACTTCGAAGCGTGACGTCCCCTGGCTGGCACCTGCCCAGGATGCGCAGCGCGCGATGCGTGTTGTGCGGAGTCGCGCCGCCAAGTGGGATTTGACTCCAAACCGCATCGGCCTGCTTGGCTTCTCGGCCGGTGGTTCCGCCGCGGCCAATGCGGCGATCAAATCGGGAACACGCCTGTACGACCCGGCCGATGCCGTTGACGAGACCGCGTGCCGGCCGGATTTCGTGGTGCTCGTCTATCCCGCGTACCTCGTGGATGCGAAGGGACAATTGAAGCCCGATTTGGTCGTCACCAGCCAGACTCCCCCGATGTTTCTCGCCCATGCGTTCAACGATGGCATCACGTGTGAGAACAGCGTGCAACTGTTTCTGGCATTGAAGAAGGCCGGCGTCGCGTCGGACCTGCACATCTACTCCACGGGCGGCCACGGATTCGGCCTGCGCGCCAGCGAACACGTGGTATCGACCTGGCCGAAACGCTGTGAAGACTGGCTGCGCTCGCATGAGTTACTCAAGCGTTGACGCGGACGAGTAATGAGCACCGCGTTCGAAGAGCCTCCAACATCACCAACCCGAAGCGTCAGCGAGGGACGGATTCATGCTCGATTCTCCGACTCCCTCGCTGACGCTTCGGGTTACTGTTTGAGGTTCCAAGCTCAAGATCAAACAAACGAACAAGCCGCAACCAGATGAATGGTCGCGGCCTGTTGGGTTGTTGCAGCGGCGATCGGATCGCGATTGGGTGAGCGGCGGGCATGGGCCTACAAGCACGCGGCGCAAGCAAGTGAGTATTCGGGCACACTCGCTTGCGCATCGTGCTTGTAGGCAAGCAAGCTCTTGTCTGCCGCTCGCCTTACCGACCTTCGTCCGGCTTTTCAGTGGTTCCGCCAGCGGGCTCGGAGGGGACTTCGACGCCACCGCCGGTTGTCGAACCGACGCCGGAAACCTTGGGCTTGCGTCCGGTCGCCTTGCGTCCCGTCGTCCTTTTCGGAGCCGCCGTCGTTTTGGAAGCCGGTGTCATCTCTGCCCCGCGGCCAGTGCCGAACGGACCCGGCCCGCCTCCCAAGCCGAACATCCCCGCCAGCATGGGCGGCACTTCTTCGAGCTTTTGCTGGGCGGAATCGGGAACGTTGGTCGAGAAGGTGACGACCTGGTTCTGCGTTTCCACCTTCGCGTTGCCGAGCAGCATCTCGCCCAGTTCCGCCAGATCGGGTGCCACGAATCCCTTGTAGGCGGCAAACTGTTTCTTGCCGTCTGCGATGGCCGAGTCGAATCCAATCTTCACCGTGTCGGCACCCGCGGAGTTACCCAGCATCAACGATGATCGCACGTCGATGCCGCCGCGGATGTTGATCCCGATCCCATAGGCCGGCAGCGATTCCGCCAGCACCTTTTGCATCGCGACCATTTCGGGGGGCGAACCCTGTGCAGGTGCTCCCATTCCCTTGCTGAGGAACTTGGGATCTTTCGGGGCGACGATCATGACGACATGCGACGTCGCGTCCATGAACGTCAGTTCTTTTCGCGGCGTCACCGTCTCACCCCGGTCCATCGCCGCTTTCAGATCGGCGACCGGGGCCAGCACGACCGTTGTCGAATCCGCGATCCATCCGCCGAATTCGTCGCCGCTGACGGTTTCGAAGTATTTCTTCGACTTGTAGGTTGCCCCCTTGATCTCGTCGGATGATTTCAGAATCTCATCCAACGACACGGGCTTCCGGGTGCGGATGACGATGATCCCGCTCGCGGAAAACCGCGACGCCGACATTCCCGCGAACTGCCCCATGACGGCGGATTGAATCCCCGCCAGATCCGCGGCACCAATCGTCGCGCTTTCGATGTCAGCGGGTGTCAGCCCCGTGTTCTTGTGCAGATCCTCGACGATCTGCGCCGCCCGAGCGGAGTCGACAAGCCCCTTCAGCAACGGCGCTTTCCAGAGCTCGGCGACCTTCACGTGAATCAGCACCTCGGTCTCGGCAGGCATCCAACCGAGTGACAACGCCCGATGCTGCGCCTTCGCCGCGTCATCCGGTTTTGCGCCACCGCATCCCAAACCAAACAGCGACGCACTGAACGCCATCAGCAGGGAACAAACCAACGAGACGTGGCGCATGGAACAACTCACCCTTGATTGAGGCTTCCGACAAAAGTCGTGGAGCACGTTTTCAACGTGCTCAAAACGCCACGAAACGGGCACGTTGAAAACGTGCCCCACGCCGGCTTTGGACTTTTGCCAACACGTCTTGATGGAGGCTGACCGAATGGAGATTCGTTCCCAGCCGAACGCGGTCGATTCACAAAACGCGGAGACTATTCGGGCTTCTTCTCGTCAGCCGTCTTCTCGGTCTTGTCCTCGGGCTTGTCCTCGGGCTTCGCATCCGGTTTGGCTTCCGGAGCCGCCTCTTTGGGCTTGTCTTCCGGCTTGGCAGCGGGCTTTTCGGTGGTTCCGCCAGCCGGGTCGGTGGGAACTTCGACACCACCACCGGTCGTCGAACCGGCACCGGACGACTTCGGCTTGCGTGACGTCACCTTTTTGGTGGTAGCCTTCTTCGTGCCGGTCGTTTCAGTCTTGGTGTCGTCCTTCACCCCATCTGTCTTTGGGGCACCTGCCGTGGACCCATCGACGGTCTTGCCGTCCAGCTTCGGAGCGGGTCCGGTCATGATGGGTAGGGTGCCGGATGATTTCTTCGGATCCGGCTGCTTGCCGCCATCGCAGCCCAGCCCAAACATCGACGCACCGAACGCCAACAGCAGCGAACAAACCATGTAAACGTTGCGCATTGAACCACTCGCCCTTGCTTCAGACTGCCCGAACCGCGAATCGTTCACGTTCAAGCGTTGTAGAATCCTTTCGTCGCAAAGCACCACGGGAGACGAACTGCAACCCGGCGCGACGACTCCGACACCCATTGGTCGAAGGATCGGCACATTACAGTCCCACAAGTTGCGAAATTCAACCCCAACGCCGATGTCCACCGCTGCCCACAGCGAGCCGGCCCGTCGTGACTCACGCCGCACGGATTGGCGAAACTTTGCCGGTCGACGGTCGCAAGGCATTGGCAGGTCGTGCAGATCACCCCGGTTTTGCAGACTGTTGAACCCATCTGCCTCGCGCAAAAGAACTGACCGCAGATCGCGCGGATGACACGGATGCGAAGAGTCGACATCCGCGACATCCGCGAGATTTGTACTACTGACTCCCCGGTTCTTGGCTCTTGGTGCCACGCGAAGATTTCATGTCCGCCAACCAGCGCAGCGAGTTGTCTTCGAGACTCGTCGCCATTCTTGCGCCGCCGACCATCACGAAGAGTTCGACAGAAAGATTTGGGACAAGAAGATCCGGCAAGAGAATCTCGGAGTTGGCTCTGATTTTCCTGTCCCACATCTTCCTGTCTGTTCTTGGTTGTGGCTGAAAGCCTCGCCGTGATTCATCCGTGGTTGGTTCTTCTCACGACTCGTCGAAACCTCATTTCATCGTGGCTGGTTGACGCCAACCGAGCGACGTCGAACAATCGCGGCATGACACAACCTCCGGACTCATCGACTCCCGCGGATCTCCCGCCGATCCAGGTTCCCACACACGGCGCGCTGCTCGGTTTGGACTTCGGAACGAAGCGCCTGGGCGTGGCGGTTTGCAATGCGGACCAGACCATCGCGGTTCCCGTCGAAACCTGGACGGTTCGGACTCCCCAACAGAACTTGAAGCACCTGCGGGAGCTGATCGACGACTACCGCGCAGTCGGGTTTGTGCTGGGCCTGCCGGTGCGGCTGAGTGGTGTGGAAGGGGATCAGGCGGCGATTGTCCGGCGGTTTGGTGACTGGCTGGCGGAGCAGTCGCGGCTGCCGGTCGCGTTTTGGGATGAGCGCCATTCCTCCACCGAGGCTGAAGTCCTGCTGTGGACGCAGGGGATTTCCCCGAATAAGAGCAAGGAACGACTGGACCGCTTGGCGGCGCAGATCATCCTGCAGGCGTTTCTCGATGCCCCCGACCGCAACAGTCCTCCCGCGCCGAAGTGATGAATCAGTCCGCGGCAATTCCGTCATCCATCGAGACTCCCATGTCGCTGCTTGATCGCGAAGAGTACATCGAACAGGCGTATTTCTTCCGCGCCTTCCACGAACGGTTGGACGAGAATCTGCCGTCGCAGGAGATCCTGTCGGGCATTCGCGAAGAGATCCTCGCCACCACCAAGCTCCCGATGGCGATCGATGTGTTGCGCGGTGAGCTGATGCACAGCGGGCGGATCTGTGGGGGGATGTCGCATCTGGCCCACTACTTCGCGCCGTTTCAGGCGTTCGTCATGGCCCGCGCCGAAGAGGACCGGTCGAAGTTCGACCAACGAGTTGCCTTACAGGTGTTGGAGCGGGAGGCGAAGTACCGCGCGGAAACTCCGTCGCCCCCCGGTCTGTTCGTGTTTCAGTTTGAATGCATCGCCCGCAACCGGCTGGGCTATCACGATGGCATGGCGGCGATGGCCGCCGATCCCCTGTTCGACGAAGACTGGCGGAATTGGATTCTGAAGGCGCGCACGCAACTCGGATCGGTCGAGTTCGCGGATCTGATCTACTACCGTTCGGAAGCCTACGTCGAAGAGCGCCGCCGCACGGCCGGCCCCGACTACGCGCCCTCCTCACGCATCCTCTTCGGTCGCCAGGAGGGCCGGATCGCCCGAGCCAACCGCGGCAAGGATCCGCTGTACCTGTTCGGCGCCCTGCAACGGCAACTCGGTTATCCCGCGGTGCCCCGTTCCAAATCCGCCCGCGAACTGCAACTGCCGCCGTTGCTCGAACAGCGACTGCAACGCTTGGAAAAGCGGCTGCAACTGCTCGAAGCCGAGTCCCAGGGGAAGCTCGACCTGACCGAGTTCTATGCGAACCCACCGCAATTCACCGACGATGATCCCGCCTTGTAGCCGAAACGCAGGCGGGTGTCCGTCTGGGTTAGGACCGGATCTGTACCGCACGCGATCAAGACTCCGTCGTTTAACCCTGAGCCAACGGCGAAGGTGTCGGGTGCCAGCGCCCCGATGAGCACGCCGACCATGCCAGCGGAGACAGACGCTTCTGCCCGCTCCGACTTCGCCGTTGGCTCAGTGTTAAACGACGGAATGTCTCGCGTACCCTAGATCTGTTCTGACCGACCCGGATGCTCGCTTCTCTGCCGGTGTTGCATCACAATCTCGCCGGCTTCGGTCATGTCTCTTGAGGGAACATCATGAACTCGCTTCGCCAACTCGTCGCCATCGTGATTGTCCTGATTGTCCTATCGTCGTCGCTGGCGGTTCCCGCGATCGGTGCCGATGAAGCGCCGGTGCGGCGGACGCTGTATGTCGCGGTTCCCGGTGTCCGCAACTATCTCGAATATGGCGGTCACGGAGTGCTGGTGTTCGACATCGACGCCGGGCACAAGTTCGTCAAGCGGATTCCGACGGCGGGGCTGGATGAGGCTGGCAAGCCGATCAATGTGAAGGGGGTCTGTGCCAGCGCCGCGACGAAGCGGCTGTACGTCTCGACAATCAAGACATTGCAATGCCTCGACCTGGTTTCCGGGAAGTTGCTGTGGGAGAAGGCGTACGACGGGGGCTGCGACCGGATGGCGATCGCGCCGGATGGCGGGAACCTGTACGTTCCCTCGTTCGAAAAGGACCACTGGCACGTTGTCGATGGCCTGACGGGCGACGTCATCGCCAAGATTGAACCGAAGTCGGGGGCGCACAACACGGTCTATGGGCTTGATGGCAAGCACGCGTATCTCGCCGGACTCCGTTCACCATTGCTGACGGTGGCCGACACTTCAAAGCACGCGGCGGCGAAGACCGTGGGACCGTTCACCGCCAGCATTCGGCCCTTCACCGTGAACGGTCAACAGACGCTCTGTTTCGTTTGCCTCAACGACCTGCTCGGGTTTGAAGTCGGCAACATCACCACCGGCGCGAAGCTGCATCGGGTCGAAGTGACCGGCTACCAGAAGGGGCCGGTCAAACGACATGGATGCCCGAGTCACGGGATCGGACTGACGCCGGATGAAAAGGAGATCTGGGTCTGCGACGCCTTCAATCAGATGATGCACGTCTTCGATGCGACCGTCATGCCGCCCAAACAAGTCGCCAGCCTGAAGGTCCGGGACGAACCGGGCTGGATCACATTCAGCCTGGATGGAAAGCTGGCGTATCCTTCAACCGGAGACATCTTCGACGTCGCCACGCGCAAGATCATCACCACGTTGACCGACGAAACCGGCACCGCAGTCCAAAGTGAGAAGATGCTGGAGATCGACTGGCGCGGCGATCAGCCGGTCCGCACCGGCGACCAGTTCGGCGTCGGACGAGTCCGCACCGCTTTGCCCGTGGTTCCATGACGGCGGCACTGAGTTGTCGCGTGTGGCGATCGGGCAAAGTACCGTAGTCCCGTCGCTCTACTGTAGTCCCGTCGCTCCGCCGACGGGACGGTCGCAGAAATGGCCGGCATACGAGTGTAAACTACGAGTGTGAACGATCGATGCGGCACGTCCCGTCGGCGG
>JAYTIB010000957.1:0-7208 GCA_043732205.1 Schlesneria sp.
GAACTTTTCATTGCAAGCAGAGCATTCATGGCGTGAGCGTTGGGGTCGTGGAATTGTCGATGGTCTGGGGTGAAATCCTCGGTGGAGAATTCACCACGAATCACCCAGCGCGGCCTTCAGCCGCAACCAAATGTCGACAGGAAAATTTGGGACAGGAAAATAGGCTCCAACTCTGCGCCATTCGTTTTGAATCTTCCTGTCTCAAATCTTCCTGTCGAACTCTTCGCGACAGTCCTCGGCGACCGAATGACGACGAGTCACGATGCCGACTTGCAGCGTTGCTTGACGGAAATCAAATCTTCGCGGGCAGACGAGAAACAAAATGTTGGTAGTACGAATAACACGAATCCAGACAGCAGACCGGGGATGCGCCGGGTGAGCGTTGACGCAGTTCGAAAGGCTGGCTTCGCGCCCCTGTCCTGAAGTCTTTTCTGATTCGTGAGATTTGTGAGATTCGTGGTTCCTCCTGACTTGGCCACGTGAGCGCGGGCAGATTCTAACGACGCGCGGTTGGCATGGACATGCAGCGGCGTGGGACGCATGCTCTGGCCCGTTCGATGCCCGGCCGTGAACCGTTTTGAGCAGCCAAACACTTTGACCACCAAGTTGCCCTGGACTCCCCGCCGCAGTGTCGGCGTGCTCATCGTCGTGACATTCGTGCTCCGGTTGTGCTGGGCGGCGGGAATGGAACTTGGAAACGACGAAGCGTACCACTACCTGTACACCGTCCATCCCGATTGGAGTTTCTTCGATCATCCCCCGATGCTGATGTGGGTCGCCTCGGCCGGACAGGCGGTGTGCGGTGGGTGGCTGCATCCGTTGTCGTTGCGATTGGGATTTGTGCTGTTGTTCGCGGGGAGCACATGGGTGCTGTTTGACTGGACCGCCCGCTGGTTCGGCGAGCCTGCCGGTTTTTACGCGGCGCTGGCTTTGAATCTGTCGGCGTACTACACGGCCGCGGCGGGAGCGTTCGTGCTGCCCGACGGCCCGTTCCTGTTCTTCGCCCTGCTGACGCTGCGCGCGCTGAGCGAAGCATTGTTCGGAACCGGTCGCCCGATCATCGCGTGGGTCTGTGTCGGACTGGCATGTGCCGGCGCGATGGCCAGCAAGTATCACGGAGTGCTGCTGCCGCTGGGAACACTCGCGTATGTGATCGTCACGCCGCGCGCCTGGCGAGTCCTGCGAACCCCCGGCCCGTATCTCGCCGCGCTGCTGGCGGCCGGGGGACTGGCTCCCGTCCTGATCTGGAATTCGCGGCACGACTGGGCCTCGCTCGCGTTTCAGGGAGGACGTGCGGTCGGTCTCCAGTTCAGTCCCGCGGGACTGGCGATCATGATCGTCGGCCCGATCGGATATTTGCTCCCGTGGATCTGGGTTCCCGCAGTCATTGTCCTCGGAACCCGCCTGCGCCGGTTCCGCGAGTTGGACGGCATCGAACGGTTCCTGGTCTGTCTCTCCGTGGTCCCGCTGTCGTTGTTCTTCGGCGTGTCGTGCATGCGCCCGATCCTGCCGCATTGGCCGCTGATCGGCTTCGTCCCGCTGTTCCCGCTTGTCGGAGCCTTGTGGGCATTCAATGCGACTCGCGCCCCCACGTTGGTCAAGCGCTGGGTGGTCTTCATGTCCGCTGTGGTGCTGGTGATCGCGGGTCTGTTCTTCTGCCAGGCGCGATTCGGCGTGGTCGATTTTCCGCATCGCAGCGACCCGGCGCGAGAGATCAGCGGTTGGGAGTCGGTCGGTCGGGAACTGGCAGCCCGTGGAATCCTCGATGGGCCGAACACGTTCCTGTTCACGGAGCACTGGTACGACAGCGGACAACTCGCCTTCTCTGTGCGGAACCGCGTTCCAGTCACCTGCTACAACAACGGCGATGCCCGAGGCTTCGCGTATTGGAGCCGACCGGACGACTGGCTCGGCCAGGACGGCGTGTTGGTCTGCGTCGAAGAGACACCGAATCTCGAAACGTACGGCCGCTATTTTCGCCGAGTGGAACTACTGGCCACGTTTCCGATGACGCGGGGCGGCAAGCCGTTCCGACCGGTGCAGGTGTACTTGTGCTCGAACCAGCAGCAACCGTTTCCGTTTGCGTATGGCTCGGGGTCACCGATCGAAACACGATGAAACGCGGATTGTCAGCGGCGGGGGCCGTGGCCGCAGCGGTTCGTCGGTTGAGATGTGCCACTGCTTGGCCGCCTTGGGCCAAGCAGTGCAATTGGTCAACGAACTTCGGCCACGTTTCGTCGTTCGAAGACACTGCTTTCGGTCGGCGATCCAACCGAACCTCAAGACCAGCGCTTGTTCCGCCGACCGAAAGCAGTGGCACGTCACATCCCAAAGTACATTCAAGCACGGCTACGCCACCTGATTACGTAACCGAGTCCAAGTGTCGCCGCACCACCACCGACTGCAGAAATCAAATGCAACAGCATTACAAATCCTACGGGCGGATCTTGGACGTCACTGGGGCCCAATTCGTGCGAACTGACCATTCGTGGAATCTTCATGCTGTAATACTGCCATAGCTTGCTCCGAACGATTGCATGGCGCGACGGGTGGAGGTGCGGAACCGTAGTTACAAGCGACATACCAATGAAGACAATCAGGAATCCTACGGCGAACCATTTCCATGACTGCCAACGACGAATACGCCCTGCGGCCATGTGTTCGGTTGCAACGTGATTCGTCATATGCGGTCCACTCCATCGTGAGTCAGTGCGCCGGCCGAACTCTTGATTAGGCCGCCGAGGCGTCCCGCGAACGCTACGGGTTTGGCGGCCTATTACCGTATTGGAGACTACCGATCCGGCTCCGCAGGGACAAGCCGTGAGGACGGCCTCCGCTTCCGTTGTCATCCCTGACTGGACAGCGGGTGGAACGCGAGAATGTCTTGATCGTGAAGCACGCGAACTTTGGGAGTGCTCCTGCTGGGCGGAGCTTTGGAATGCGGCTCGGCCGCTTTCTTTGGAATCTGCGGAAGCTCGCTTTCGAGTGCCTTGCCACAGTGGTAGCGCCGCGATCCAAAATTCCAAAGCTCCGTCCAGCCGGAGCACTCCCAAAGGTGGTTCGCTTGTTTGAGGTTTGATCCACGGGCATGATGCCGCGAAGGGCACTTTGCTGGACGACACCTTGGGGGACACCCGCAGATGGCAGGCCGTTGGTTCAATCGCATTCTCAATGTTGCGCTCGTCACTGCTTGGTCCGTCGCTGGCCGCGCCGCCGAGCCGATCAATTTCGCCGAGACGGTCGCGCCGATTTTCGAGCAGCGCTGTGTTCGTTGTCATTCGGCGGACAAACCCAAGGGTGGGCTGTCGCTGGCCTCGCGCGACGCGGCGCTGCGCGGTGGGGAGAGCGGCGCGCTGTTTGTCGCCGGGAAGCCGGACGACAGCCTGTTGATCGAAATGGTGAGCGGAGCGAAGCCGAAGATGCCGGCCGAGGGGGCTCCGCTGACGAAGGGGGAGATCGACCGGTTGCGGGCGTGGATTGAAGCCGGTGCCAAATGGCCTGATGGACTGACGTTGAAGGAACGACGCGGTGATGGCAAACAGTGGTGGTCCTTTCAACCGGTGAAACGACCGGCCGTGCCAGCGGTCAAGAACGAGCGGTGGGCTCGCAATGAGATCGATCGGTTTGTGCTGGCGAAACTCGAAGCGAACGGCTTGGCACCATCGGCCGAGGCGGACCGGCGGACGCTGATCCGACGATTGACGTTCGATCTGCTCGGGCTGCCCCCGACGCCGGAAGAGATCGAAGCGTTCGCGAACGATCGCGAGCCGAATGCCTATGAACGACTCGTCGAACGGTTGCTCGATTCGCCGCATTACGGCGAGCGGTGGGCGCGGCACTGGCTCGACATCGCTCATTACGCCGACACGCACGGCTTCGAACGCGATCAACGGCGCGACCATGCCTGGCGGTATCGCGATTGGGTCATCAAAGCTTTGAATGCCGACATGCCGTACGACCAGTTCCTGCAAGACCAGATCGCCGGCGATGCGCTGCGTCCCGACGATCCCGAGGCGGTGATTGCCACCGGTTTTCTGGCAGCGGGTCCGTGGGATTTCGTGGGGCAGGCGGAAACGCCCAGTCCCGTGCTGAAGCGGCTGGCCCGCGCGGATGACCTGGATGACATGGTGACTCAGGTGATGACGGCGACCTGCGGCGTGACGATCAATTGTGCCCGGTGCCACGATCACAAGCTCGATCCGATTTCACAGCGCGAGTACTACGGGCTGGTGGCCGTGTTCGCCGGGGTGAAGCGCGGTGACCGAGACGTCAGCGCGACCGAAGTGCGTGATCTGGCCGCCCGCAAACAGGCGCTGAACGCCGAACTGCAACAGACTCGCGTCGAGCAGGCGCGACGCGGCGGCCAGCACCGCGATCTGGCCGACATCGTCGGCGGCGGCGATGGACTGGGGACCGGCAAGCCGGGCGCGGGGATCGATCCTGTCACCGGCCAGCCGCAATCGGCCAAGCGGGGATTCCTCGAAGGGGCGAAGCCGAACGTGTTCGCCCGATCCACGGTGAAGTTCGTCGACGGCGTCGTCATTCCCGATCTCAGTCCCGACGGCACGCAGATCACATCGACGGGGCTCAAGGTGATGAAGCCGCCGCGGACGTCGGGGCAGGTCTGGGACGCGATCCGGTTCGGCCCGGTGAATTCGCAGTTCTCGACGAAGCTCGACGGCGTGGACTATGCCGCGGAGGGACACACGCTGCTGTCGTTGCATGCCAACGTGGCGATCACGTTTGACCTGGCGGCACTGCGTGAGGCGGGGGCTCCGGCGGAATTGAAGTTCACCGCGACCGCCGGCTACTTCGGACAGACGCCGCAAAACGGAGCCAGCTTCCACGTGTATGTCGATGGTGAATCAAAGGCCAGCCGCAAGAACATCGGCCGCGATGACGGTGGCATCGCGGTCGAAGTGCCGCTCCCCGCGACGGCCCGGTTCCTGACATTGATGTCCACGGACGGCGGCAATGGAATTGGTCACGACCAGATCTGTTTCACCGACGCATGGCTCGTCCCCGCGCAGCCGCCGGCGATGTCCGATGAGGACAAGACGGAGCTGGCCCGCTTGCAGCAGCGCCGCACCGAACTGGAAAAACAACTCGCGTCGCTGCCGACTGCCGCGAAGGTGTATGCGATCGTCACGGAGACTCCGCCGCCGGTGAAGCTCCTCCAACGCGGCGATCCCGAGCAACCGGGCGAGGACGTTCTCCCGGTGTCCATCGCCTGCGTGAGCGGACTGCCGCCGGAACTGGGGACGGCGCAGTCATCGGACGCCGACCGGCGCAAGGCGTTCGCGGAGTGGGTCACGTCTCCGGCGAACCCGCTGACGCGGCGCGTCATTGTGAACCGACTGTGGCATCATCACTTTGGCACGGGGCTGGTGGAAACACCGAGTGACTTCGGTGTCGGCGGCAGCCTGCCGTCGCATCCCGAGTTGCTCGACTGGCTCGCGGAAGAGTTGCTCGCGCAGCGCTGGTCATTGAAGTCGATGCACCGGCAAATCTGCACCAGCGCGGCGTATCGCCAACAATCCGCGACGCGCGGCGCGGCGTCCAACGAATCCGCCGCACAGGCACTCCGCGTCGACGCCGGCAATCGATGGCTCTGGCGGACGAACGCCCGCCGGCTGGATGCCGAATCGCTGCGCGACGCGACGCTGGCGGTCAGCGGGAAGCTCAACCGCACGATGTCCGGCCCCGGTTACCGCGACTTCGAATATCAGGAGGAATACGCCCCGGTCTACCGCTACATCACACCCGATTCCCCCGACCTGTGGCGCAGGAGCGTCTATCGATTCGTCGTCCGCACCACCACGCACCAGTTTCTGACAACGCTCGATTGTCCCAGTCCGGCGAACCTCGTCCCCGCGCGCAATACGACCACCACCGCGTTGCAATCGCTGGCGTTGCTCAACAACGACTTCATGCTGCGCCAAAGCGGCTACTTCGCCGAACGGGTGCAGACCGAGGCGGAGCCCGACCCAAAGTCGCTCGTCCATCGGGCGTTCCGGCTGGCCTTCGGTCGTATCCCGTCCGCGGCAGAAAGCACCGCCGCCGAAACGCTGGTCCAGTCGCGCGGCCTGACGCAACTCTGCCGCATGCTGCTGAACGCGAACGAGTTCGTCTACGTCGACTGAAGAACCGTGTGGGTGGCGACCGCCAGCCCCGCGGAGCTGCAGGCGGATTGACCGCGGATTGCGCGGATGACACGGATGTCCGGACTCTCTGATCCGCGCCATCTGAACTACTAAGGAGCGTTCGAGAAATGACAGTCCCGTTTGTCGTCTTTCGCGGAGCGAAAGGCGACAATAATTTCTCGAACGCTCCTAACGTGTTGATGTTGCGCGGCACGCGAAGAATGCCCGGATGTCGAAACAGAATGCGGCCCTGCTCAAGAAGACCAGGATGACAGAACGATTGAGGACAGACACATGACGAAAGACGACAGTGACCGGGATGGGGTGTCATTTTCCTGTCCCCAATGTTCCTGTCTAATTCCTTTGGTTCCGGCCGTAGGCCGGGCTGGGTGATCCGCAGTACTCAACTTTCCTGTTGTTCAGTTCGTGCTCTTCGATTTGCCGCGTTCATTTTGCACTTTCGTGGCGGCCCGACTATCGTGTCGCCACGATGTCCCGTCCCCCTTGGAACTGCGATCCCCGATGAATGTCATCCCCACCGAACTGCCCGGTCTGCTGGTCATCGAGCCGAAGGTTTTCGGCGATGCGCGCGGCTTTTTCTTCGAGGGTTACCACCGCGAACGGTATCGCGCCGCGGGGATCGAGGCGGAGTTTGTCCAGGACAACTACTCCCGTTCCCGCCGGGGGACGCTGCGTGGATTGCACTATCAGCTCATGCAGCCGCAGGGCAAGCTGGTGCAGGTGACGCGGGGCGAGGTCTACGATGTGGCGGTCGATTTGCGGCGCAGTTCACCCACGTTCGGCCGCGCGCTGGGCGTCGTGCTCAATGAGGACAATCACCGGCAGTTGTACGTCCCGCCGGGTTTTGCCCACGGCTTTTGCGTGACGAGCGACTCGGCCGACTTCGCCTACAAATGCACGACGCTCTACAACCCCGCCGACGAACGGACGCTGCTCTGGAACGATCCGGCCCTTCAAATTGACTGGCCGGCGGTCGAACCGTACATCCTGTCCGAGAAGGATCAACGGGGCATCCCGCTGAGCGACGCCGAAGTCTTCCCATGA
>JAYTIB010000958.1:0-2720 GCA_043732205.1 Schlesneria sp.
CGGCGGAGCGACGGGACTACAGTAGCCCCGTCGCTCCGCCGACGGGACGGTGTTGAGATCGCGCAAGAAAACAAGGCGTTGTTCTTGGACAAGTACTCATCGCAGTCCACTCGAATGGCCGGGGATCGTAACACGCCCTGTCCCCGGTCTTCGAGCGTCCGGCGAAACGACTCACTGGAAAACACGGAACGCCTCTTGAAAGGACTCTGATTCGATGCTGCATGCTGTGATCATGGCGGGGGGAAGTGGCACCCGGTTCTGGCCCGAGAGTCGTCGGCAACTGCCGAAGCAACTCTTGAAGTTCACCGGCGAACAGACGCTGATTCAGGAGGCCGCCGGACGCTGCGCACCGGCCATCTCGCCGGACCGGACCTGGGTTGTCACCAACGCCGCACTCGCCGCGGAAACGGCCCGTCAGTTGCCGGACGTGCCGCCAAGCCAGATCCTGCTCGAACCGTGTGGCCGCAACACCGCGCCGTGCATCGGACTGGCGGCCATCCAACTACTGGCGGTCGATCCCGACGCCACGATGCTGGTCACGCCGGCCGACCACGTGATCAATCCCGCCGCCATGTTCCAGCAGGCGGTCATTCAGGCGGCCGAACTGGTTGCGCGCGATCCGCGAACGCTCGTGCTGTTTGGTGTCGAGCCGACATATCCCGCCACCGGGTTCGGCTACATTCACCGCGGAGAACGATTGGACGACACGGTCTGGCCGATGTTTCACGTGCAGAGCTTTCAGGAGAAGCCGAACCAACTGACGGCCGCGCGCTTCAACGCATCGGGCGAGTACTACTGGAACTGCGGCATCTTCGTCTGGCGCGCCCAGGCGATCTTGGAGGCGCTCGCCGAACACGCTCCCGAGATTCACGACCGGCTGGTGCGGTTGCGCGAGGCGATCGGCACATCGAAGTGGTCGGATATCCTGGCCGCCGAATTTCCCGCGATGCCCTCGATTTCCATCGACTACGCGGTCCTCGAAAAGGGGGCGCAGGTCTGCGTCCTCGAAGCCCCGTTCGAATGGGACGACGTCGGCAGTTGGCACGCGCTGGCCCGGCTGAATGCGGCGGACGGAGACGAAAACACCATCGACGGTCTCGTCTGCCCGGTCGATTCATCAGGCTGCATCGTGCGGACATCTTCGGATCATCTGGTGGCGACGATCGGGGTGAAGGATCTGATCATCGTCCACACGCCGACCGCGACCCTCGTGGCCGACAAGCGCGACGAAGGTTCCATCAAGCTGCTGATCGCCGAACTGGAACGCCGCAATCTGGGCGAGTACCTGTGACGGGGCGACACCGCGCGAGCCCCGAACGATTGACGTTTGCGTCCGGCGCGCATGCCCCGACCGTTGGTGCTTGAGCCACCCCGTCTCTCATACGCCAGGTGCGAGAAGACATAGAGCGACTTGATGGCGGAGAGCACAATCCAGGCGACCACGCCCGTCAGAAAATCCTCGATGACGATGGTGGCCACGGTGACGGCATAGATCACGACCTCGCTCCAGCCGTAGTCTTTCAGTTCCCTGATCACCGTGAAGTTGACCCGCTTGAAACCGGTGTCGACCAGGATTGCCGCCAAGCTCGACGTCGGAATCATCCGCAGCAGCGGCCCGCAACCAACGGCAAACACCAGCAGGCAGACGCCGTGCAGAATGGCCGACAGCCGCGTGCGTCCGCCTGGACGTTGGCCGAGCTGCGCACGATCACACCCGTCATGGGCAGGGCACTCAGCAGACCGCAAATCGCATTGCGCACTCCCTGCGCGAACAGTTCCACACTTCTTCAGGAAATCGGACACGATTCGCGACTGTCGTGTTCGCGTCAGTTCTTCGGCCGATCAATGGCCGTGTTGGTGGACCACGGGCTGGCTGCGAATGCGCGTCCCTTCCGGGTGTTGCGACAAGTTGATGTGCCGTTCGAGTCCGGTGATTTCCAGCGTCAATCCCTTCGCCTCGAAATCTCTGCGAAGCTCATTCAGTTTTTGCATGGTGGAGTGATCGACCAGGTTCGTCTCGGACAGATCGACGATTACGTTCTTCTCCTGCAACAGACCGTAGGTGTAGATCTGACTGCGGAACATCAGCCAGTTGCTGAACACGGCCGACTTGGCCGCCGAGATGCGATACGTTCGTTCATCGACTTGCTCGATGCTGAGGAACGGCCGGAAGAGGGAAGTGATGGGCATCCCGTTGATGAAGTGAATCAGCAGTTTGACTCCCATGCCGATGAAGATGCCGATCAGCAGGTCGGTGGCCAGCACGCCGATGATCGTGGAGACGAACACGACCAGTTGCTCGCGGCCAATGTGGTAGACGTGGGCGAATTCGCGCACGTGGGCCAGCCGGGAACCGGTGAAGACCAGCATCGCGGCCAGTGCCGCCAGCGGAATCAAATTGAGCAGGCCCGGAATGAGGGCCACGGCGGCGAGCAGGAACAGGCCGTGAAACATGTTCGAGAATTTCGACTTCGCCCCGTTGTCGATGTTGGCCCGGCTGCGGACGATTTCGGAAATCATGGGGATGCCGCCGAGGAACGCCACCGCCGTGTTGGCCACACCCACGGCGAGCAGGTCGCGGTTGAGATCGGTCTTGCGTTTCTGCGGATCGAGCGTATCGACGGCCTTCGAACTCAGCAGCGACTCCAGGCTGCCGATGATCGAGAACAGGGCGACCCACTTCCATGCGAAGCCCTGCTTGAGGATCGAGAAGTCCGGGA
>JAYTIB010000959.1:0-2717 GCA_043732205.1 Schlesneria sp.
TCCGACACGTTGCAGTAGAAGCACGGCGTGAAGAACACGAACAGCACGCCGATCTCACGAACCTCGCCGCCGTAATGCTTGCAGGTCAGTCCGTGCGCCAGTTCATGAATCATCGTCACCGTGATCAGCGTCACCCAGAACAGCGCCGCCGTCTCCCAATGCAACGACCGGGGAAACGTCGACACGAGATCGGACCGGCAGTTCCAGACGATCATCAGCGCGGCGAAGATTGCCAGTGCCGACAGGACGACGAAACACTGGGTCCAGATGAATCGCAGCGGCGGCTCCAACAGATTCAGCAGCCGGTCCGGGTTGAACAGAGTGCGGCGGAAGAACAGGATGCTGCCGCCTCCGTTCATTCCCGTTTCCGCATCGTCATCTCCGACAGCCTGCCGGGCCGCCTGCTGAGCTTCACTTTCCCCCGGTTCACCAGTCTTCTCCAGCAATCCCAGCGGCCTGACCGTCCCAATGAACTCGTTCAAGTCTCCGGGGCTCAGGGGCTCGCCGAAGCGTGCTTCGAACGCGCGGCAGATTGAGGCCGCCGATTTCTCCCCGTCCAGTTGCGTCAACAGGAAGTGCTCGACATCGCCAATCCGAAAGTACGCGCCGTCCACGGGAAGCTTGACGACGTGCTCCCCCTCGCCCGTGCAACGAATCACGAGATCGGGTCGGCACGCCGGCAGTGGGCGGGTTCCAGACGTCATGTTCGCGAACACACCGTGGGGGAAACTTCCGTCGATCTCGATCGCCCCGCTTCGTTCTCGGGACTCTTCAGAACGATCTGCAGGCTTTCGTCTTCGGACAGCACGTGTGCGAAGAAGGGGATGCCCAACTCCAGGCACCGCGCCGCGCGATGGTTGCCGTCGATGAGCAGATGTCCGTGAACCCGCTCGCCATTGGGCAGCGGATACCAGACGTGCGTGATGATCCCCGGATACTTCGTGTTGACGTGCCCGACATGCTCGGGATGGATCACCGTCCATTCCACGCTTTGCCGCACGCTGTCCTCGTCGACTTCAACCGCGTCGCGCCCGTCCTGAACAAGTTGCCGCGCCAGATCGACGTCGAAGAGATAGCGGTGTTTCATGTACCAGTAGGTTTCGGGTCCGGATCGACAGTGCGGACACTCGGTCGGACGTTCCTGAATCGCCACAGACATGCAGCCTCCCCCCTGTGCTTGAATTCGAATGGTGCATCGAGACCAACCGTCAGGGCAAACTTAGCTCATGGATCGCCGCGGGCATGGTGCGGTGCGACCGGCAAAAGCGGAAACACGGAACGAACCCGTGGGATTCGTTCCGTGTGTCAAATGTGAAGTGTGACGCCCGCCTGGGGAGACTGTGATCGACGACGATGAGCAGATTGGCAGCCGGTCAGCAAACTTGCCGCGTACGAGTCCTTCGTGCGAAACAACCACAGAAATGGGGCACGTTGGAAACGTGCCCCACGTTTTTCAGTAGGCTGTCAGGCAAGACTAGCGGGTGCGATCTTGCTTCCCATTCGGCGAACCATCCCTACCGCCGTTGCCGAAGCCATTGTTCCCCTTCTTGCACGACCCACCCTTGTGGCTGCCACCCTTGTGTGACCCGCCCCTCTTTGGACTGTCACACTTGGCCGACCCACCCTTGTGGCTGCCGCCCTTATGCGAACCACCCTTGTGTGATCCACCCTTCGGGCTGTCACACTTGGCCGACCCACCCTTGTGGCTGCCGCCCTTGTTCGATCCGCCCTTGTGGGATCCACCCTTCGGGCTGTCACACTTGGCCGATCCGCCCTTGTGGCTGCCGCCCTTGTTCGATCCGCCCTTGTGGCTGCCGCCCTTGTGCGATCCACCACCGTTGCCGTTCGAACAATCTTCCTTCGGAGGAACGGGGGTCGAGCAATCGTCCTTCGGAGGAGCCTCGATCGAGAAGTCATTCTTCGGAGGACCTTCAGGCGAGAAATCATTCTTCGGGGAAGCGCTCGTCGTGCAGTCAGGTTCGATGAAGCTCAAGGCGCTGGGGGCGATGCGATCTTCCAAACGTTCGATCGTGAAGCGAAAGGTCTTACCGGCGGTACGATTGGTCATGCAGTGTTCCTTGGACTCAGAGGTTTGATTGGCTCGGCATCACTGAGCGGATGCTTGTGATGGCTGACATCGCACGCCGCGTGCCATGTGGTTCATCACGTCCAAGGAATTCGCGCATCTCCATTGGGGCAAGTCTGTTGAATTCTTCGCGGCAACTTTCGACCCGCAGCGGGAGACGTTGCCAATTCCCAACGCCCGCGTTGACCGACGTTTCCGGGCGGAATCGCCGCCGCGCGCGCGGCACAACCCCGAGAGTCGTCACACAAATAAGATGCGGAACATCGAGGCGCGACTATGCCGGCATTGAGGTGCCAATGTTCGACGGAGCGAACGATTGAAGGTCGCGCTATCGAAGGTCGCGCGGCTTGTCTGCACCAAGCTTTTGTTCGGCGGCCTGGAATCGCGACTTCAGTTCCTCACCCCCGAGATCGGGATACAGCAGGCGCGTCACAGCCAGCAGCTTCTTCGCTTCGGCGACGTCACCGAGTTTGATTCCCGCGGTGATCACTCCCAACCGGGCACCGAGCCATTCGGGCGAGCCCTGCTTGGTCAGCGATTCGATGCGACGCCAGCATTGCCTGGCAAGGACCACACACTCGCGCTGCTCGAACCCGGACAGCAGCAACGCGATGTCCCGCTGGCGGCCCGC
>JAYTIB010000960.1:0-7188 GCA_043732205.1 Schlesneria sp.
AACGTGGTGCCGTCGAGTGGGCGCTGCCATTTTGGCTAGGCGGCATGGAACGCGGCAACCCGGTTGAAATGCCAATCTGGCAGCTTCCCGTGCCGAAGCCCGCATTCTTCGGGAGATCGACTCTGAATTTCGACCTTGGGAAAGCTGCGGGAGGGCGGGCTGCTTGCAAAAGCGGTACACCACCTGTAAAAAAGTCGCTTCGCCTTCTGAGAATTCATTTGTGCGATTGTGTCCCGCCTGTCAGGCAGATTGTCGGAATCTGGCGGGCGCAACTTTGTCTCGTCTGATCGGGAGTGTGGTGGATGGCCAGTAAACCGGTGCCAAAGAAGACCGCAAAACCAAATCCAACACCGGGTTCGGCCAAGCCGGCTGCCGCATCAGCAGCGAAAGTCGCCGCCAGCGTGGAGGCGGAAGTCTCGCGACTCGATCAAGAGATTGTGAAGCTGATCAACCGCCGTGCCGCGGCGACGATGAAACTGATTGAGGCGGCTCCGGATCGAAAGTCCATTATTTACGATCCGCGGAATGACGACGACCTGTATGCCAAGCTGGAATCGGAGAATCAGGGACCGCTTCCGGGCCGAACAATCCGCGGTGTCTTCCGCCACATCCTGAGTGCCGTCCGGAATCAATCGCGCGTGCAGCGTGTGGCGTATCTTGGCCCCGCATTCAGCTTTTCGCACATGGCGGCGATCGAGCGGTTTGGTGAATCGGCCGATCTGATTCCCGTCAATACGATTCCCGCCGTGTTCGAGGAAGTGAATCGCGGTCATGCCGACTTCGGCGTGGTTCCGATTGAGAACAGCACTGACGGTCGCATCATCGACACTCTGGACATGTTCACTCGCTTGCCGCTCAGGATTTGCGGTGAGATCCAGTTGGCGATTCATCACAACCTGCTGGGTCGCGCCGCCCGCAGTGAGATCAACGAAGTTTACAGCAAGCCGCAAGCGCTGTCTCAATGCCGCGACTGGTTGAGCCGGAACATGCCGCAGGCGCGGTTGATCGAAGTCACCAGCACGTCGACGGCGTCGCAGTTGGCCCGCGACAAGCCGGGGGCGGCCGCCGTGGCCGGCAAGCAGGCGGCGGTCGAATATGGGTTGCAGGTGTTGGCGGAAAACATTGAAGACAACAAAAGCAATGTGACCCGGTTTGCGATCATTGGTGATCGGCCCGCTTCGCCGACCGGACGCGATCGGACATCGTTGTTGCTCCAGATTCCGCACCGTCCCGGTTCACTGTCCGATGCGCTTTCCATCTTCAAGCAGGCCAAGTTGAACCTGACGTGGATCGAGTCGTTTCCGTTGCGCGGCCCCGAGACGGGTTACATTTTCTTCCTGGATTGCGAAGGCCACGTCAAAGACGCCAAGGTCAAGCGGGCTTTGGAGGATCTGGCGAAACTCGCTGTCAGGATGGAGGTCTTGGGGTCGTACCCCAAGAGTGATCCGGTGGAATAGTCGTTCCCGCGTGGTCGTTCGGGCGGACGTTCTGCGTCGTGATTGCGGATCAGCACGACGGCTGAATTGTTGAGGTATTCAACACGCGACGCCGTCTGATGATTCTTTAGTTTTCGTTGGGACCTGTGCGAGGAATTTGTGATGCGGCGAAAGTTCGTGGCGGGCAACTGGAAGATGAACACGACGTTCGCGTCGGCTCAGGCGCTGGCACGGGAGGTGGCGTCGGCAGTGGCGGCTTCCAATCCCGCGGTTGATGTCGCCGTCTGCCCTCCTTTCCCTTTTCTGTGGCCGGTCCAGCAAGTCTTGGTGGGAAGCCCCGTCACATTGGGTGGGCAAAACGCTTATCACGAAAAATCAGGGGCATTCACGGGTGAAACATCGCTCGACATGCTGTTGGATGTCGGCTGCCAGTGGGTCATTCTGGGCCACAGCGAGCGCCGGCAGTTTTTTGGTGAAACGGATGCCTCCATCAACCGGAAGATTGCGGCCGCGGTGGAGCGTGGATTGGGCGTGATCTTCTGCATCGGCGAAGTGCTGGAGGATCGTCAGGCACAGCGAACCGAGTCGGTTCTGGCAACTCAGATGCAGGGTGGACTGTCCGGATTCACTGCCGCCCAATTGCAGAAGATGGTGGTTGCTTACGAGCCGGTGTGGGCGATCGGGACCGGAGTCACCGCATCACCCGAGCAGGCCGAATCGGCTCATGCCTTTATTCGAAATTGGATGGCGACTCGCTTCGACGCCGGTCTGGCGGAGTCGCTGCGCATTCAATACGGCGGCAGCGTCAAGCCCGAGAACGCGAAGGAAATCCTGTCGCAGCCCAATGTGGACGGAGCACTGGTGGGGGGCGCGAGCCTGAAGAGTGATCAGTTTCTTGGTATCGTCAACGCGGCGGCCGAATTGACCGGCGGTTGAGTTGTTGTCCGACGTGGTTGGTCGTGAGGATGGAGCCACCTCGACCGGTGCTCTCCGCGACGAGGTTTCAGGGAATCGTCTCGATGTTGTATTTCACGTATTTCATGATGGTGCTGCACGCGTTTGTCGGGTTGATTCTCATTGGGGTCATCCTGTTGCAGCGAGGGCGTGGCGGCGGTCTCGCGGGAGCCTTCGGTGGCATGGGCGGACAAAGCGCCTTCGGGACGAAGGCGGGCGACGTGTTCACCAAGATCACCATCTATCTGGCCACCTCTTGGATCATCCTGGGGTGTGTGTGCGTGCTGCTCGCCAGCAGCCCCATGGTCAAGACCACGAAACTCAAGCCGGGGGCAAAGGCGGGGATCAAGGCCGCTGCAGAAGAACCGGAAAAGGAAAAGGAAAAGGACGACGATAAGGCAGGCAAGAAGGAAGAAGCCAAGGAAGCGGACGGCACGAAGGCCGAGGACACAGATATCCCTGCGCCTGCCCCGGCAATTCCTCCGGACGGCAAGACGGATGCCAAGTCAGACGTGAAGACCGAAACCAAGGATGCCGCCCCGTCGGAAAAAACCGAGCCTGCGAAGAAAGAGGATCCGGCTGCTCCAAAAGATCCCGAGAAGAAAGATCCCGCTCCAAAAGGTCCCGCAGCGAAAGATCCCGCCGAGAAGAAGCCCGAATGACGCCGGCGGACTCAATGAGTCGCTGCGTCAGCGTGGCTGCTGGCCGGTCCGAACGGCTCTTGTTCTTGATTTCGAAACGAAACGAAACAATTCGATTCCTCCGCGGTAAAAGAGACGCCGTGCTACTCAGCATGACTGGATACGGTGAGGCGCGGGAGCGGTTGGGAGACGTGCTCTGCCGCATCGAACTGCGCAGTGTCAACAACCGCCACTTCAAGCTCGCGCTGCGGTGTCCCGATGGATTCCTGCAATTCGAATCCGACATGGAACATCTGTTGCGTGAGACCATCTCGCGCGGCAGCGTTTCGCTGGCGATTCGATTCGACCGGTCGGCGAATTCACAGGCTCCGCGGATCAATCCCGCGGCCGTCGCCGATTACTGGCAGCAGTTGCTGAAGATCTGCGGAGACCTGTCCGTCGCGCCCCCGGAATTCAGTGCGTTGCTGGCCCTTCCCGGTGTGCTGGACGACGGGGCGTTCGACGCGGCGACCGCACAACAGATGTGGCCGGTGGTGGAGCGAACCGTCCGCGCCGCCGCGGTTCACATGGGTGAGTTTCGCCGGCGCGAGGGCGCGTCAATGGCGGATGAACTGCGAGCCCAGTGTGCGGCGATCGCCGCACAAGTGGACCTCATCACGGGTATGGCTCCGCAGGTCATCTTGGAATACCGTGACAAGCTGCTGCAGCGGGTCAACGAATTGGTGAAGGATCTGGATGCGCGGCTGGGTCCGGCCGATGTCCTTCGCGAAGTGGCCCTGCACGCGGACCGCTGTGACATCACCGAGGAAATCACCCGGTTGCGAAGCCATCTGGGCCAGTTCACGAAACTGTTGGACGCCGACGCCTCGCAGGGACGCAAGCTGGACTTCATGTGCCAGGAATTGTTTCGCGAAGTGAATACGATTGGATCCAAGTCCAACCATGTCGGGGTTGCCCATGCCGCGGTGGAAGCCAAGGTGTGCGTGGAGCGGATGCGGGAAATCGTTCAAAACGTGGAATGACCGAGTGACCGCGGCTGGTGCCGGTTGCCGACGGAAACAGGGAGCCAGACGATCGTGGCGGCGGATATGACGGGGCGGGCATTTCGAGTTGTGGTGTTGTCCGGTCCCAGCGGCGCCGGCAAGACAACGATTGTCGAACGCCTGATCCGCGAGTCGCCCGTCAAGCTGGTCAAGTGTGTCTCCGCGACCACGCGACCGGCACGTGCTGGCGAAGTTCATGGGGATTCCTATTACTTTCTGACGGATGATGATTTCGCCACGCGTCGGGCTGCAGGCGAGTTCTTGGAAACGGCCGAGGTGTTTGGGGCCGGCTATTGGTACGGAACGCTCATGTCCGAACTGGAACGGGCTCGGCGGGAAGGTGGCTGGGCGTTCTTGGAAATCGACGTTCAAGGGGCGCTCCGTGTGATGCAGGAATACCCGGACGCCGTGACCATTTTTCTCGAACCGCCGTCGGTCGAAGCTTGTGAACAGCGATTGAGATCGCGCGGGACGGATGCCGAGGAGACCATCCAGCGCCGGCTGAAAAAGGTTCAGGACGAATTGCAGTTGGCGGACCGTTATCGGTTTCGTGTCGTCAATGACGACCTGGAGCAGGCGATCCATCGCATCAATGACATCCTCACCCGGCAATCGGAGTAACTGCGAATCAAGTTGCGACTTGCGATCGTTGCCCCAACCCGCCACACTACCGCCCCCGCGTTCCGCAAGGGGAATTCCAACTCTAGGCTGTGCTCTCTTTCGTCAAACACCAACGTCGCGACGAGGGATCACACGGACTGGGACTTTGAATTGAAATGTTCAGACTGACTTGAATGAGGACGCCATGCTGGAAGAACTGAAAGAAGAAGAGATCGTCAAGAAGGTCGGAGGACGCTTCAAGCTCTCCACTCTGATTCAAAAGCGCATGGTGGCGCTGAACCGCGGTGCGAAGCAACTCGTCGAAATTCAAACCAAGAATCCGATGGAAGTCGTGATCCAAGAAATCATCCAGGACAAGATTTTTTTGGATGCCAGCGGTGCCGTCGTGGCCCGCCCCGATCAGCACACGTCGCGCGAACGGCATTTCGACAGTGGTCCGTCGCTGGATGACATGTAACGTCGAGTCGAGTCGGGGGCGCTCAGGATGCGTGGTCGCGAGCTGCTGTTGGGTGTCACCGGGGGCATCGCCGCCTACAAGGCGGCCGACCTCTGCAGCAAGCTCGTTCAAGCCGGAGCGGCGGTCACTGTCGTGATGACGGAATCCGCCGAGCGGTTTGTCGGCCCCACCACCTTTGAAGCACTGACGGGTCGGCCAGTCCATCGGGATCTGTTCCGGCCCGTCGAGCATT
The DNA here is from genome assembly GCA_043732205.1 of Schlesneria sp. Classification (GTDB taxonomy): domain Bacteria; phylum Planctomycetota; class Planctomycetia; order Planctomycetales; family Planctomycetaceae; genus Schlesneria. Next base: position 5,385 of record JAYTIB010000960.1, read on the forward strand.
TTCGCGGTGAGCACATTGGCTTGGCCCAGCGGGCCGAACTGTTGGTGGTCGCGCCGGCAACCGCGAACTACCTCGCGGAAATCGCACAGGGGTTTGCCGGCGACCTGCTATCGACGCTCGCGTTGACCGTCACCTGCCCCGTGCTGCTGGCCCCTGCGATGAACTGCGAGATGTGGGCGAAGCCCGCCGTGCAACGGAACGTGAGCCAGCTTCGTGCCGACGGCGTGTTGTTCGTGGAGCCGGGGTCGGGCTGGCTGAGCTGTGGACAAGTCGGTGCGGGACGAATGGCAGAACCCGGTGAGATCCTGGACGCAATCGCCCGACTGTTGCACTCCGCATGAAACGGCCGCACCCATTCGACAAGATTGGGACCGCTCAACGCTTCTTCGTCGCGGGTGACTTCTTCTTGCTGGCCTTCGTTGCCGCCGCCTTCTTGCCCGGTGCGGCTTTGACGGGCGTTTCCTTTGCCCACTTGGCGGGCTTCGTCGTGGATGTGAGCATCGCCTCGTAGACCTCGATGTACTTCTTCAACGACTGGCGGCGGATGGCTTCGCCGATCACGTCCAAGGCCAGGTCTTCCGCCTTCTTGAAACGGATGCAACACTTGCCCATGTCGAGCTTCTTGCCGGTCTTCTTCCACTCCGATTGGAACCACGTTGCCAAGGCGCTGTCTCCGTAAACGGACATCATGTACAGCGACATGTAGTTCTTTTGCGAAGCCAGACAGGCGAACGCGAGCGGCTGTTTCGGATCGCAGTGGTATCCCGCCGGGTAAATGTGGTGGGGGACGTAATACCCGATCATGCCGTATTGCATCCCCTCCTCGAAGCCCTTGTCCAGATTGGCGCGAAGCACTTTGCGAACGGCTTCAATGGCAGCGCGGCGGTCATCGGGCAATTCGGCAAGGTACGCGTCGACGGTTGCGGCTTTGCTTTGCATCGGGGTTTCCTGAGAATGTGACCGGCGGATTCACTGGCGAATGCGGTCGTAGTTTAGCCGAATTCATACCTTGTACGGGCCCAAGCACGACGTTTTCGGTAGCCACGCTGGCCACAGCGTGGGTGGTGCTTCCAACGTTCCGTCGCTCTGCCGAGCGTGGCTACAAACCAGAAAAAGTCTCATTCAATACCGCGTGCGGTAAAACGCCGTGCAGCACGATCGGTCCACTTGTGTTACGAGAAGTCCGGCTTTCCCGTCGCGGAACGGCGACGGGCTTCTCAGTCGAGTGCTGATGGTGCGCAGGCGACGGCCGTAAGGATCGCTTGACCCAAAGCCCCGTCAACCAAGAGCACACCGGGATGAGATCAATACGCGCGGCGCTGGCGCGACGACGGGATGTCGAGAGCCTTGCGGTACTTCGTGACCGTGCGGCGGGCGAGAGTGTAGCCGTGCTTGGCGAGCGCTTCGACCAGCGCGTCGTCGCTGAGCGGGTCGTTCTTGTCTTCGTTCTCGACAATCGACTTCAGCTTGATGCGGATGATGTCCCAGGCGACTTCTTCGCCACTGTCGGTGACCGTGCCGCCGCCGAAGAACCGCTTGAGCGGATACAGGCCGCGCGGTGTCTGAATCCACTTGTCGTCGACGGCGCGCGAGACCGTGGTGACGTGAACTTTCACGACATCGGCGATCTCCTGCATCTTCAGCGGCGTGATCGCCTCGGGGCCGTATTCCAAGAATCCGTTTTGCCGGTCGACGATCGCCTGGGCCACCCGCTTCAGCGTGTTGTGGCGCTGTTCGATGCTTTCGATCAGCCACTTCGCCGAGTCGATCTTGCGCTTGATGTATTCCTTCGTCTTGGAATCGA
>JAYTIB010000961.1:0-2715 GCA_043732205.1 Schlesneria sp.
CAACACCGCCCCGCCTTCACCTTCATCACCGAAGCCATCCAACGCCGCCTCAACCACCAACCCGCCCCTTCGCTACTCAATGGTTCGTGAACGGTTACAAATTAAGCGTTCGATCATCATCCCGAGTAACATGCAAAGGACCATATACGCAGACAAAATCAGGAGTCCTGCGACAAAGCCGACGTTAAGGAAGTTCCCGGATAGAATTTGCCAGACAGTTATGCCAATAATTCCCCCGACCGAAGCCCCCTTGAGTCCAGTATTTGTGGGTGTGGTTTCGGGAGGTTCGCTCATCGGATCGGCTCGCGGAAGATTCTGCCCTGGAACAACATCGGTAGGTCGAAAAATGTGTTGCGGGATTTAGGCGGATAACGAACAGGTTAAGCGGCCCGGACAAGCGGCGCGAAGTACGACAGACGATCATTTTGGGACCGGCATCGCACGCCGAAAACCCGCCGCTTGTTCGGGTCCGCTTGAACCGCTTGTTGGGCATTCTTTTGTCTTGGTTTGTCTTTGACCGTTCGAGGGCCTGGCGAGCCTCATTTTGCCAACCGACTGTCGGCTGGCTGTTGATTCTGTTTGTCTTCGCTGCGAACGACCAGACGCTTTCGTTTAGCCGCACCCGCCAACTGCTCTAATGACCACAAAGTGCTCGGACACATGTCCTGTAACTCTCAATGAAACCCAACTCGCGGCAGTCACGCAGGGCTTCGCGTCGATCGAGATCACGACATAGCCGCGTCTCACGAGTGCGGTGGCCGTGGGGCGGCCGTCGTAGTTCTGCTGGTGGTACTTGGTCATCGCCGGATGGTTGGTCCCAGTCGATGACCTTCTCTTTGCCGAACAGGAACATCCCGCCGTGCGAATGCAGATCGACGATGGCCGGCGCGGGCGTTTTCAAATTTTTCGGGATCAGCACATGGGCCGGGATGCGGAACCACGGCGTCGTTGCGATCAGCACCCGTTCGCGCCAGAAGTCGCCGCAGTCCACTCTCTCGACAACCTCGGGCTTGAAGTCAACGTGCGGTGGTTCGTAGCTCAAGACATCACGCACCCTCGCGCGAGCCGCCGCGCGGAAGGCGGGATTGAAGTCGATCTCTTTTCCGATCGGGAAGACCGACGGCTGACACGCCGCCGCGATCTGCTCGACCGCGGCGAAGTTCGTTCCCAGATCGGCCGCCGAGGGCTGCAGGGGACGAGTCGGATCGGCAATCAACTTCGTCTCGTCGCCACCGTTCGTCAGTCCGGCCGAGCCGAGAAGCGGCAGCAGGCCGAGGCCCGCCAGGAATTCGCGACGATCCGATTGTTGGTCAGGCATGGTGGCTCCAATCATAGACTGCTCGCGGTTAAACGACTCACCTTCGGCCGCGTGAGGCATAACGTCGCCGCACGATCCCGTGACGAAGGCAGATGTCCAGCAAGTAGTCACGTTTCATGGCGTGTCACCTTCGGGCATGGCTTCCATTTGCTGGCGAACCGCTTCCTCGTCCGCCAACCGACGGATGTAGACGGCGAAGTCGGGGTCTTCGCCCTGCAACAGGCGCGGCAGCATCACGCGGAAATCGTCGCGGCGAACCCACTCGCGCATGAAGTCGTCCCACGAGTGCCAGCGGCGCTGCTGCTTGGCGGTCATGCGGTCGTCGAAGGCCGTCAGATAGGCCCGCTCGAACAGCGAGATCAACATCTCGAAGATCACCTGCATCCGCTCGTGCTGTTCCTCGGTGAGATTCGGCGTGGCCGCCTGCGACCGCAGCTTCAAATCGGGATTGGCGAGCACCAGTTTGAGGAAGTCGTTGTAGGCATCGGCCAGCAGTTGATAGACCTCTTCATCCTCGTTGTCCCGCTCCTTGCGCTGTTCGAAGAGGAAGACACCGATGGCCATCGGCAAACCGACCACCGTCACGATGTAGCTGAGCAGTTCCCAAACTTCGATCACACTCACGGCACGAGCCTTTCGTCATCAAGTACTGCTCAATTCAGAACGCCCACCGCACGGGAGGGAAACGAGTCCGGCTGACTCGTCGAATTCGGGCATCGAGTTGTACGGCATACCTCACGCGACCATGAGTGAAAAGGTCCAGGCGAGCCGTGTGCCGTAAGGCCACGGGTTTCCTGCGGCGATCAGGAACCCGCAGCCTTACGGCATGCGGCTCGCCAATGTCTCATCTATTGCCATGTGACTGAGCACGAGTACCACGGGCGTCTGCTCTGAGCCGCCCTACTGACTATGTTCGTTCATGGGCGGGGCCATGCGTAGGTGTTTGCTTTTGTGGCCATGTAGTTGGCGTCGAGGAGGGGGCCGAGGAGGAGCAACGCGGTGATGCGGCGGATGACGTCGCGGAAGTGGGTGACTTCATCGACGGTGAGCGGACGGCCGAGCAGGGTTTGTTCGCGGTAGCTGAGCCACTTCTTGAGGACTTGGTAGCCACCGAGCGTGTATTCCCAGACCGGTCGCGGGACGTTTTTCCAATGGGCCTTGTCGTTGAGAAAGATGTCGCAGGTTTCGTTGCCGAGGATCGACAGCGCACTGAGCGGCACGGCGCTAGCCGCCGGTCGTGGCGTGGAACCAGTGGTCGGTGAACCGGCGGCTAGCGCCGTGCCGCTCACATCCTCGAGCGCCGTGCGTTCGGCGGCGTCGAAGGGGCGGGAGAGGACGCGGCCTTTGGCGGGCATCGTGATGCCTCCCTTGCCGGCGATGCCCCAGCGGGCGGTGAC
>JAYTIB010000962.1:0-2705 GCA_043732205.1 Schlesneria sp.
AACGCCTACACCCAACACCTCTTCAACTTCAATCAATCCACTGGCCACTCACACCAACCGCCATCTGAAAACCACATCCCGGAACGCCGGTTACACCCCTTTGATTTGCGTCAAGCAGCTCTGTGAGTCGTCATCAAAGCCCGGAGTCGTTCTTTTGCCGACGACCGTCAAGAAGACTTCGACAGGAAGATTTGGGACAAGAAGATCCGAGCAGAAAAACCCGAAGATGGCTCATATCTTCCTGTCCCACATCTTCCTGTCTACGTTTGGTTGCGGCATGACCGCGCTGGGTATTTCGTGGTAAATCATTCGGACTATGTATGCAGCGCCCGCTCGTTCAGCGTGACCCGCGCAGGCGCGGGTCGGCGGCGTCGCGCAGGGCTTCGCCGATCAGGTTGTAGGCTGTGATCGTGATGAAGATCGCCAGGCCGGGAAAGTGGATCAGCCACGGGGCGTGTTCCATCGCATCGCGTCCTTCGGCCAGCAGGCTGCCCCACGACGTGGTCGGCTTTTGAATCCCCACTCCCAGGAAGGACAGCGCGCTTTCGGTCAGGATGGCACCGGCGATTCCGAACGTCGCCGAGACCAACACGGGGGCCATCGCATTGGGGAGCACGTGGCGGAAGATGAGTCGCAGCGGTGAATACCCCAGTGCTTTCCCGGCCATGACGAACTCCTGATCGACGAGTCTCAAGAATTCGCCTCGCACCAATCGCGCGATGCCGGTCCAACTGGTGAGACCGATCACGACCATGATGTTGATCAACCCCGGACCGCGCATCGCCACGATCGTGAGGATCAGAAAGAAGGACGGGAAACAGATGACGACTTCGATGATCCGCGACAGCACCAGATCGCAGACGCCCCGGTAATAACCCGCCAGCGAACCGATCACGATCCCGATCACGACATAGATTGCCACGGCCACGATTCCGACCGACAGGCTGACGCGTCCCCCCCAGATCATGCGGCAGAGCACGTCGCGGCCCAGCGTGTCGGTTCCCATCCAATGCGGTGTGTTCCAGCGCGATGGCAGCTTCCTCGTGGAATCGGCTCCCGAAACATTGGGACGCTCGGCCGGCTTCGGTCGCCATCGTTCGGGATACCACGCCGGTGCGACGGACTTCCCCACCAGATCGTTCTCGTCGAGGGCGTAGGCGATCGGCGGCCACATGACGGAGTGGTACGACACCGCGGCCTTCTGCGCGGCATCGTCGGCCGCGAGCAATCCCGACTTGTAGTCCGTGCGATCCACGCGCTGCGGCACCAGCCACCACCACGCACCGGCGCTGACGGCCGGGAGCAGACAAAAGCAAAGCAGCGCTTGTCGGGAACTGCTCCAGCGGCTCCAGAGTGGACACGTCAACAACAACAGCGTGGCGGACATGAATCCCAGATCGCTCCACGAGAGCGACCGGAGCACCGGCCATTGACTCCGGGCGATCAGCTTCGGCTCCAACGATTCCAACAGCGGACGCAACTCACCTTGGATAGCTCGCAGTTGAACGGTTGCCTGGGATCGATCCGCATCCGCCGCCGCCGCGAGGATCTTTGCCTGGAGCTCGCGCAGGCTGGTGGACGTGTCGGCGGGAAGTTCCAGCGACATCAGGTCGAACTGCAATTTCACACTGCGGACCTGATCGTCAACCTTTTTGCGAGAGGCGGCCGTGGCCGCGGTGTCCGTGGCGGGCGGCATCTCAGTGCTGTTGGCCATTTGCCCGACGATGCCGCGCAGGGTTCGCGCCGCCTCGCGGAATTCGGACCGGTTGATGCCGACGAAGTAGATCGGCCGGTCGTTGGCCAGCAGCGGCGCAAACACGCTGATGGTGACCAGCGTCATCACGACGACCGCCGCGGCGACGGCCAGCCGCCGCTTGCGAAACTCACGCGCCACCAACGCCCACTGGCTTTGACGGGTGTGTGATGCCGCTGCACTGTTGGTCGCGCTCGTCACGGACGTCCTTTCCGAAATCGATTCCCAGCTCCAGCGTCTGCCCCGATGATCAGCCAGCCGGGGGGGCCATGCGCCGGATCGGATCTTAGCCAATGTCCCGGTTCAAATCGAACCCGCGCGGGATCAGGGATCGGGTGAGGCGAAAACCCCGATTATTCATGAGGAACCACGAAATACTCGAAAGGCACGAAAAGAAGAGAGTTGCAGTCAGGGCATCGCAAGACATCGCGCGTCGTTCCTTTGCGGTCACTTGGGATCAGAACGGTCCTCTCTTCTTCACTTTCGCGTCTTTCGTACGACTCACAATTTGCTTCTCGTCCACCCGCGAAGATTTGAATTCCGTCAAGCAGCGCTGCACGCCGGCATCAAGACTCGTCGTCATTCGGTCGCCGAGGAATGTCGCGAAAAGTTCGACAGGAAGATTTGAGACAGGAACATTCCAGACGAAAGGCGGAGAGTTGGAACCTATTTTCCTGTCCCACATTTTCCTGTCGACATTGGGTTGCGGCTGAGGGCCGCGCTGGGTTTTTCGTGGTGAATCATCCGGGTTAACGGCCTGCTGAAAAACGTGGGGTACGTTTCCAACGTGCCCGTGTGCTGCGGAAAATGAGCACGATGACATCGTACTCCACGAGTTTTCAACGGGCTGTTAGACCTACAGCGCTAACCTGACAGTGGAAGTCGCTGTGTTTGCTGTCTTTTCAGCCCGGAGGGCGACAGATGGTAGCCCACGGCGCGAGCCGTGGGTGGA
>JAYTIB010000963.1:0-7149 GCA_043732205.1 Schlesneria sp.
TGGAGACTGTCAGCAGCAGGCCGTTGTGCAGGACGTGCAGGAGCATGCCGGGCCAGATGCTGCCGGTCTTCAGGCAGACCACGCCGAGGATCACGCCCAAGAAACAGGTCGGGGCGAACCGTTCGAAAAACAGGGCATCGCGCACGACGACGTGGAACAGGCCGAACAGCATGCTCGACAGAAACACCGCCAGCGGGCCGGACATCTCGGCGCGGAAGGCGGTTTGCAGGTAGCCGCGAAAGAACAGCTCTTCGCAGGCTGCGGGGACCACCGCCAGCGCGACCAGTTTCCACGCCAACGGAACGGCATCGATCTGGGCTTTGAAGGATTCGAACAGCTTGATGAAATCGCTCACGCGGTCGGGCGTCTGAAGCAGGACCAGTTCGTACGCGAACGGCCACAGCGACAGACCCAGCACGGCCGCCGCCAGGAACGACAGCGGCCGCGCGCCGCGCAGTGAAAAGCCCGAGACCCAATTGATCGCGGAGTAGCGGGCCAGCGCGAGCGGCAGCAACAGGAACAGCGCGATCGTGATCACCATGTTCAGCGCGAGTCGCACTTCGATCGACACGTCGGTCAGTCGCGAGGTCACTCCCCCCACGATCAGGAAGGCGGGAAACATCACCGCCAGTCCGAACATCGCCTGGGCCAGAGTCGCCTGGCGGCGCGGAGTCTCGGAGCGACGCAGCAGATCGGACCAGCCCCCTTCGCTGCCATACAGCACCGCATCGGTCCCGAAGATTCGGGCGGCTGCCGCGAGCGCCACCGCGGCGTACAAGACCGTCGACAGCAGCGTCGCCAGAGCCCAGATCGGGACGACGCGGTCGTCGAACACGTCGCGCGCCAGCAGCACGATGTTGGCCAGTGGCATGACCGACAGCCACGCGTTGAATTCGATCCCCGGCAACAGGCAGATCACTCCGGGCGCCAGCGAGACCAGCATCACCGGAATCAGATACGCCTGAGCCTCCTTGAAGCTGCGGGCGAAGCTGGTCAGGATCAGGATCACCGCGGAAAAGAACGCCGCGAACACGAACAGCAGACCCAGCGTCGACGCGATCAGCCGCAGCGTCAAGCCGGCGGTTCCGAAGAGCAGCCCTTCGAGTCCGCTGGCATAGGCCGTGACAATCATGGATGTCAGGTTCGCCAGCGCCGTCAGCACGGCGACGGAGACCACGGCCAGGTACTTGGCGAAGAGCAGTTCGTGCCGCGGCACAGGGGACGAGACCAGCGCTTCGAGCGTGCCGCGTTCGCGTTCGCCCGCCGTCAGATCGATGGCCGGATAGACGGCACCGGTCACGGTCATCAGGATCAGGATGAGCGGAACCAGCGTGGAGAGCGACACGGCCGAGCTCGGTTGCCGACCGGATCGCGTCAGCGACTCGGTCCGGATCTCCAACGGCAACTGGACCGCGGGACGGAGTTTCGCGAGTGACTTGCGCGCGAAGTCCTCGTTCACGGCGAGAAACCGTTCTTCGATGTACCGCCGCGCGTCGCAACTCAACGGCGATGTGGAGCGGTAGATGATCTCCATCGCCATCGGCAGTCCATTGGAGCCGGGTTCAAAGACGATCCCCAAGTCGGCCTCACCGATGGCGACGACGCTGCCGATGTCGGTGGACTCGTCCTCTTCGGGAGCCAGCAACTCGACGAACGGATCATCAATCGTTCCCTGCGGCTTCTGGTTCGAGTCGACGATTCGTCCGTCCCGATCGGCCAGCAGTTTGTTTCCGCGCGCGTACAGATCGCGGAAGATCTGTTCGTCACGCCGCGACGAAATCGCCACCCGGTATTCGACCTTCGCCTTGGCCGAAAGCTGGGCCAAGATCAGCTTTTGCAGGGTCACGCCGAGCAGCGGATAGATCAGCAGCGGCATCGCCACCAGCGTGATGATCGTGCGGCGGTCGCGCAGGATCTCGCGCAGTTCCTTGACGCACAGCCGCCACCAGCGCGGCGATTGCCACGTCGCCTCATGTTCGGTCGAGGGCTTCGCCGCACCGGTCTCATCGGACATCGGCGACCTCCCTGTTAGCGCCGGTCCCGGCTGCGTCGGGTCCGCCACCGATGTCATGCGCACCACTGCCGGCCGGCCTCTCCGGCAACTGTCCCAGCAACTGTAGGAACATCTGAAAGAGGTTCTCGCAGCCGGTCTCGCGCTGCAGTTCGGCGAAGGTTCCCTCGTGCCGCAAACGTCCGCAGTGCAGCAGCCCCATGCGGTCGCAGACGTGTGACGCTTCGTCGAGCCGGTGGGTCGAGACGACCACCGCCTTCCCGAGCGAACGCAGCTTCGCGATGTACTGGAACACGACGTGCGTGCCGATCACGTCGAGGCCGCGGGTCGGTTCGTCGAGCAGCATCACCGGCGGATCGTGCATCAACGCGCGGGCCAGCGTCACCCGTTGTTTCTGGCCGGTGCTGAGCGTCGCGCAGCGCTGGTTGAGAAACGGCCGCAGGTCAAACAGACTGGCGAGTTCCTCCAGCCGCTCACGGGCGCGGGCCGGGGTGACGCCGTACAAATCCGCGAAGAACAGCAGCATTTCACGCGGCGTCAGCCACTGGTACAGACCCGAGCTGGCCGAGACCAATCCGATGCGCCGCTTGACCTCATCGGGCTGTGTGGTGGCCCGGTAGCCCCCCACCTCCGCGTCGCCGCTGGTCGGTGCCAACAGTCCCAGGATCATCCGCAGCGTGGTGGTCTTCCCCGCGCCGTTCGGTCCCAGCAGGCCGTAGACTTCACCGGCGCGGACGTGAAACGACAGCTTGTCGACGGCCACCAGAGTGCCGCCGCCGGCGCGAAAATGACGAGTCAATTCATGGACGGAGATCATGGGTGTGATCTGACAGAGTCGCGGACGGGAACTGGAGAAATATCGAGCCGGCATCGTACCGCCACATCGCGAACGATGCGCGTCCGGCACGACCGCAACCTCGCGCCGAGTCGCTTGGTTGAGACACCGTGAGCGTGGCGATACGATCCCGTCCGGTTCCTCCTCTTCCCCATCACCGTTGGAAAGCATCATGCTCCTCAGCCGCAGCACCTATCTGATCAAGGAACGCGTCGCCTTCATGAAACTGACGGACCGCTACGATATTTTCGACCCCGAAACCGGGGCGCAACTGGGCTTCGCGCAGGAGAAGATCGGAACCTTCTCCAAGCTGCTGCGGCTGTTCATCAACAAACAAATGCTGCCGACGACGGTCGTGATCCAGGAGAGTGAAGACGCCGAACCGGTGGTCACGATCCACCGCGGCATGACCTTGCTGCGGGCGAAGGTGTCGGTGTTTGACGAACACGACAAGGAAGTCGGCTTCTTCCGCAGCAAACTGTTTTCGCTGGGGGGCGGGTTCACCGTTCACGAACCGGGTGGCAACCAGATCGCCGACGTGAAGGGCAACTGGAAGGGCTGGGACTTCAAGATGACCGACATGCAGGGCAAGCAACTCGGTGTCGTCAACAAACAATGGGCCGGCGCGTTGAAGGAGATGTTCACGTCCGCCGACAACTACCTGATCAAGCTCGACGAGAGCATCTCGTCCAATCCGGGACTGGCGGCACTGTTGCTGGCCGCGGGCTTGGCGATCGACATCGTGTTCAAGGAAAAGGGTTGATCGCCTGTTGAAACAACTTGTAGGACGGGCACTCTTGCCCGCCTTTCCGCGTGAACTCTGACGGGCAAGAGTGCCCGTTCTACCGGTCTCAACAGGTTGGAAACCAACAAATGCGCCGATCAAGATCCCGCCTCCTCCTGTTGGCTGTCCTCGTATCGGCAGCCGCTTCGGCCTTGGCCGAAGAGCCGCCCAAACCGTTCTCGGGAACCAAGTCGAGCTACCACGGTTTTGATCGGTACGACTTCGTCGTCGACGCTCAGAAGTGCATCGTCGTGACACCGAAGTCGGCGGCGAAGGGCCACCCGTGGATCTGGCGCGCCGAGTTCTTCGACCATCGTCCCGAGATCGACCTGGCTCTCGTCAACAAGGGCTTTCACCTGGTCAATATGAACGTCGGCAACACGTTCGGTTGCCCCAGCGCGATGAAGCACTTTGATGAGTTCTACAAGCTGCTGACCGAACAACACGGCCTGTCGAAGAAGCCGGTCCTGGAGGGGCTCAGTCGCGGCGGCTTGTACGTCTACAATTGGGGCGCGGCGCACCCGGATCAGGTTGGCGTGATCCTCGGTGACAATCCCGTCTGCGACTTCAAGAGTTGGCCGGGTGGGAAGGGGAAGGGGCCGGGGAGTGCCAGTGACTGGAAGAAGCTGATCGGCGACTACGGCTTTGCCGATGAAGCCGCGGCGCTGGCCTATGACAAGAATCCGGTCGACAACCTGGCCCCGCTGGCCAAGGCCAAAGTCCCCCTGCTGCACATCTGCGGCGACGCCGACGAAGTCGTGCCTTATGCCGAGAACACCGTCCTCCTGAAGGAGCGGTATGAAAAGCTCGGCGGGAAGATTCACGTCATCGTCAAGCCGGGCCTGAAGCACCACCCGCACGGTTTGGACGACCCCAAGCCGGCCGTCGATTTCATCCTGAAACAGTTGGGCCTCGAGTGACGGGCGTGCTTCATCCCATCGTGGCGGATGCCGGGGAAACGGGGGTCGGGTGTTCGGTTTTTTTCGAAATTGGCGGGAACAAACCTCGCCCTGCAAATGACGCGACTTCCCCGCCAATTTCGAAAAACCGAACACCCGACCCCAGCGACAGACGCTGCGACATGAGTACCCCGCTGCCAACCAGTTCCCAACGCCGCGTCCTCGGCAGCTTCTACACGCCCGATTGGATTGCGCGGTGGATGGTCTCCCGCGCATTGTCGGACAGCGACGAGTCGGCAGCCGGTGACCAGTTGGCGAACGATCGCTCGTGGCGAATCCTCGACCCGGCGTGCGGCGACGGAGCGTTTGTGCTGCCGGTGCTCGACGCGATCGCCGGACAGCGCGGCGTCGCGCCCGACGATGTCTCGGGCCGGTTGGCGATCGTGCGCGAGCAGGTGTTTGGAGTCGATGCTGATCGTGCTGCGATCGACGTGTTGCGTCAGCGAGTCGCCGCATGGGTCGGCGTCGACCTGGTCTCCTCCGGAGAAATTGCCGATGTGCTGATGCAGAACTTCCCCTGCGGCGATGCGCTGCTGGGATCAGACTGGTCGGGACCGCCGGTCGCAACGTGCGTAACCGGAGATGTTGTGCCCAATGCGAACGATCCTGACGATGCGTTGAGGAACGTAGCACGGACGCCTCGTCCGTGCGTATCCAACCGGACGCGCACGGACGAGGCGTCCGTGCTACGTTCCACTCAACAGACTGCTCTTCACGCCAGCCCCATCCATTGGTCGACCGCCTTTCCTCACGTGGCCGCCGCCGGTGGATTTGATCTGGTGATCGGCAACCCGCCCTACCGCCGGGAATTGAATGCCAAGCTCGAATTCGACCGCATCGCGAGTTCGGCCCTCGGGCAGCGCTGGCGGACGGCACGCATGGATCTGTGGCACTACTTCTTTCACCGGAGCCTGGATCTGCTGAAGCCGGGCAGCCGGTTGTCGTTCATCGTGAACAGCTACTGGACCAGTGCGACCGCGGCGAAGTCCCTCCGCGAACGGATGGCCGCGGAGACGTCGATCGAGGAACTGGTGCTGCTCGGCCCGGCCCGGCTGTTTCGAGATGTCACCGGCCGGCACATGATCTTTCGGCTCCGCAAAGGCCACGATCCGCAGGCTCAATGCCGGGTGCTCGACGTGGCGAATGAGCCGCGCGAACGGATCGAAGAAGTCTTCTCACACAGTCGCGCCGCCGAGGCGATGTCACACGACAACGCCCTTGTTTCGAGAACGGTTCCGCAGGCGGAGCTTTGGTCAGGAGGACAACTGCGGGTTGACGCCGGCCGCCAATGCGATCCGTCACCGTCACTCGGCCGGGTCTTGAGCGAGGCGTTCGAAGTCCGGCAGGGGATCGCCGAGAACCCGCCGTTCGTGACCAAGTCCGCCGCCGTGGAACTCGGTGATCCATCGTTGGCCGGTCGCGGAGTCTTCGTGCTCACCGACGACGAGGTCGCCGCACTTCAGTTGAGCGAGCGGGAACAATCGCTGTTGCGGCCGTATCACGCGCTCTCCACCATCGGCCGGTTCCAGGTCGCGATGCAGCCTTCGCACCAGTTGCTGTACCTCACGCGGCAGACGGCTCCCGTCCTGGACGAATTCCCCCGCGTGGCCGCACATCTCGAAGCGTATCGCACGGTGTTGCAGCGCCGCCGCGAGGTGCAGTCGGGGAAGATGGCGTGGTGGCATCTGCACTGGCCGCGCGAGGAACGGCTGTTCACCGCCCCGCGCATCCTCTGCCTGCAAATGGGACACACCCCCCGCTTCGCATATGCCGAGCACCCGACCTTCGTCGGTTTCTCGGCGCATGTGATCGTCGCCCGCGCGGCATTGTCCAACCCGCCCATGACGCTGGCCGCACTGACCGCCGTCGTGAATTCGTCGCGCGCCCAGCGCTGGTTTGAAGCACACGCCAAGCGCCGCGGCGCTCACCTCGACATCAGCGGCACCGTGCTAAAGCAGTTCCCGCTGCCATCGCCGTGCTGCGCGCGGGTCGTGACCGAACTGGATCAACTGACCCGGACCTGGTCCGCAACACCCGCCTCCGAAGCCCGGCTGAACACGCTCGTGGATGAACTGTATGCGACATGACCCCACCGTGCGCAGATGAATCTTCGCACCGCAGATTCAGGCAAACAGCGGCGTCATCAACTCGCCCTCTTCCAGGGCATCGACGGCGCGGCCGTCGGGCGTGACCAGCGAGACGTGCGGGTCGATGCCGAGTGAATCGAGGATCGTGTAGCAGACGTCCGCCGGAGCATACGGCCGCGTCGTCACGTTCGCTCCCTGCTTGTCGGTCGCGCCGATCACCCTGCCCGGTTGGACTCCCGCTCCGGCGAACAGCAGGCTCGCGGCCGGGCCCCAGTGATCGCGGCCCGCGTCCTTGTTGATCAGCGGCGTGCGACCGAATTCGCCGAAGCAGGCGACCAGTGTGTCCTTGAGCAAGCCGCGCGCGGTCAGGTCTTCGATCAGCGCCGAGAATCCCAGATCGAACTCGGGGAGCTTCTTGTCGCAGCTCTCGAAGATCTTCGCGTGATGGTCCCAGCCGCCGTAATTGACCGTGA
>JAYTIB010000964.1:0-2698 GCA_043732205.1 Schlesneria sp.
GGCTTGTGTCAGACTCGCTGTTACGGGATCAACGTCTTGGACAAGCATCTGCTCTCCGAATCCGCGGTGATCATCGCGGCCGGCGCGGACAAGGAAGACCGGCTCTTCAGCGGTTCCTATCAGGGACTGCGCGACGAAGAGCTCCAGCGGCGACAGGCGGCGCAGCCCCAGCCGTCCGCCGACGATGCCGACGGATACCTTCCGGACTTTCTCAAATGACCAGCGGTCCTTCAGCGGGATCAGGCCGCTCGGCGGCTCTGTTCCTCATCATCGACGGCTACAACCTGCTGCATGCGGCGGGACTGTCGCAGGCCCGATACGCGCCCGGTGACCTGAAGCGCCAGCGGCATCGACTGCTGGTCCGGCTGGCCAACTCGTTGACGGCCGCCGAGCGCGTGCGCTGCACCGTCGCGTTCGATGCCATCGACGCGCCGTTGGGACTCGACCGCCAGTACCGTCAGGCCGAGATCAGCGTGCTGTTCGCCGAGCCGGGGCATGACGCCGACGCGCTGATCGAAGCCCTGATCGACGCGCATTCCGCTCCGTCACAGTTGCTGGTCGTCTCCAGTGACCACCGCCTGCAACGCGCCGCCAAACAGCGCCATGCAGCGAGTGTTGACAGCGACGAGTTTCTCGAACGACTCGACGCCCGGTCGAACGCCGCCGCCGCCAGCGCCGCACAGAGCCCGCCACTCAAGCCCTCTTCAACCGGCTCGTCATCATCTGGCCAAGCGGAAGACGTCTCGTACTGGCTGAAGGAATTTGGCGAGATCAATGTCGAAGCGATCGCCAAGAGCGACGACCCCGATGCCGGTGCCGCGGCGGCAGATCCGTGGCAGAAAAACCTCGACGAACTGCAGCAGCGGCTCGATCAAGCCGCCGATCTCGACGATTGGCTGAACCGGCCGCCCGATCGCAAGGGGACATAGCGCGTTGAATGGTTCCCTCACACAAAGCGGGACGCACCCATCAGGGCCATCGCCTTTTTCAAGATGGGACTGGATGTAGGGTGGGACCAGCGGCGCTTCGCCGCGCCGGCCCACCGGCAATTCTCGATGTTTCCTAATGGTGGGCCGGCGCTCGAAGCGAGCTGGTCCCACCCTACGTTGAATACGGCGATGGCCCTGACGCACCCAGCGGGGCCGATTGACCTCGCGCGCCGGTTTGAGGACAATCCCGCCCGCGAAGTTGCCTCGGGTTTTAGCATTCAGGAATCGTCATGATGTCGTGGTGTCATTCATCGGCTCGCACCCGCGGGGCGTTGCTTTTTGGTTGTCTCCTGGCCTGCGGTCTCCCCGGTTGCGGAGCCGATCAGTACGAGACGCGGCTGAAGCAGTCGAAGGACTACTACAACTATCTGGAGCGGATCGAACAGAACCTCGCCCCCAAGTGGTCGGACGGTCGCGTCGTCGACGCGATCCGGGTTCCCAAGCAGTTCCAGCCAATCCCGGCACCGGTGCCGGTCAAGCACGAGGACGGAACGGAAGAGCTTCCTGCGGTCGATCCCCGGCAACCGGTCGTCGTGAATCTGCCATTCCCCCACAAAGAATTGATTGGAGCGTGGGAAGCCCCGTTTAGTGTCGTCGCGAAGGACGGCTCATCCGACACGCAGAAAGGCTACATCTACGTTCTGAGCAACTATTGGAACTTCCTCGATGATCCCGCCGAGGCGTTGAAATTCATCGGTGCCACTGTGAATCTGGTGGGTGCTGCACTCGACGATCACATCCCCCCGGACAAGATCGAAAACCCCGCCATCGAGCCGCATCCGAAGAAGGGCCGTTATCTGCCGGAGACGTTGTACAGCGTCTTCACGTTCCATCCCAAGGAGCTCACGCTGCCCGGCACGGAACGCCAATCGAAGGTGAACTACACCTTCACCATGTACGCCCGGAAGAACGTCAACATCCAGGCGATTGTGCTGGTGGTTCTGCCAGACAACATTGCGTCGCAGGAGAAACTGGTCGACCGGATTCCGATGATGCTGGAACACTTCCAAATCACCAAGACGGAACCCAAGCCCGCATCCCAATCGGGGACCGCCCCCAGCACCGGCCCGGCGGGCTTCTGAGCGACCGGCTGACGGGCCGGCAACGCTCCGCCGCAGACCAACGCCGCCATCATCGCTCCGCGTGATGAGCCGTACACAAGTGGACGCATGATTCCGCAAGGCGCATCACGCGGAACGATATCTGTTTTGACAAGCAGACCAAGCGTCTGGCCCGCATCGACTGGCGGGTTTACCAGATCGACTTCGACGACTGGAAAGAGACCGACGGCTTCAAGCATCCCGCCAAGTCCTTCGTCCGCGGCAAAGACGGATCACTCCACCTGCGAACCGAGTTCCTGTTGATCGAGCGCCTGGCCGAATTGCCGAAAGAGTTGAAGCCGTAAGAGGTCGCCCGTCCCAGAGTCACGGCGATTGGAGTCGGCCGCGGAACTCGTTACCCTTCACGCCCGGTGTGGCCCAACGCGGCCACCTCTTGCTCTTCCATAACTCGTCCGACAGATCCTTGCGCCGCGCGGCGGAACGGGATGCCGCTGATCGAGTCTTGCATGACTGATTTCCCATGAGCCGTATCGAACTGATTGCCACCGCCGCCTTTGGAATTGAATCGATCGTCGCGCGCGAACTGGCGGAATTGGGCTACCACGACCAGCGCGTGGAAGACGGCCGGGTGACGTTTGTCGGTGACGA
>JAYTIB010000965.1:0-7134 GCA_043732205.1 Schlesneria sp.
CGTACCACCGGTGCGGGCTGGCGGGATAATCGGCCGTCAGTCGATCGGCCAGTGGGCGGACATCGGCCCAGCGCTGCTGATCGACCGCCAGCACGAGCAGTTGATACAGCGACCGCTCCTTGACTTCCGCGTCGCTCTTGTCGGACGCCAACAGTTGTTCAAACGCCTGTCGCGCCGCGTCCAATCGTTCGGCGATCAGATCGCTTTCGGCGAGACTCAGCCGGGCATTGTCCGCCAGCGCGCTGTCCGGAGTCTCCGTCACGATGCGGCGAAAGATGGCATCGGAACGCTCGAAGCGGCCGGCGTCGTAATTGAGCAGCGCCCATTCGTCGAGCAGTTGATCGAGTTGCTGTGGCTTGGGAAACCGCTTGACCAGTTCCTCGTAGACGGCATCCGCTTCTTTCACCCGCTTCGCCTTGCGGTGCAGACGCGCGGCCTGCAATCCCGCCCGATACGAGAACAACCACGGAGACTGTTGCTCGGCACCGGGTTCCGCCGGCTTGTCCGCTGGCACCTTGCGGAGCAACTCGTCGAAGGCCGCGATCGATTCATCCAGTTGTCCGGCATCCTTCAAAGCTTCCGCGCGGTAGAAGGTCGCTTCGGAGACCAAGCGGTGATTCGGGAACTCCTGCATGATCCGGGCATAGGTCTTGGCGGCCGCGTCCGGCAACTTCTGTTTCGACTGGGCCAGCGCGAGTCCGCGAATGGCAAACGGTTGCGATTCCATTCCGTTCCAGAGCGGAATCAGCGATTCGTACATCCGTGCGGCAGCAGGCCAGTCCTCGCGTCCCTCAGCCAATTCCGCGACTTGTTGAGTCGCAGCGGCGCGCAGCGGATGCTCGGCAAAGTCCTTCTTCAATCGATCGAGTGCCACGTCAGCGTTCGCCTGATCGTTTCGTCGCGCAGCAGAGATGGCCTGAATGAAAGCGGCCCGCGCTCCCTGCCGACCCTGCGGAAGCAACGTCAGATATTCCTGCGCCGCCTTGTCCGCCTCATCGAACTTCTTGACGGCGAGCAGTGTGTCGGCCTGCAGCACGAATGCGTCGGCCAACTCGGACTTCGCCCCTTCGGCCCGCACGATCTCCATCAACGGTGTGATCAACTCCAGCGCCTGCGCATGATCCCCTTGCAACTGGCGGGCGAATGCGAGGTAGTACCGCGCCTGGTTCTTCGTCAGCGGGATCGTACTGTTGGCGAGCACGTTGGCGAATCGCTTGGCGGCGGCCTCGTAGTGTGGCGCGATCTCGTTGGCCGGCTTCTGATCGCGCGCACCGATGGCCGCACGGGCGAGTTCCAACCGGCCGGACAGCAACTCGGCGTGCAGCTTCAGGCCGCTGGTGGGATAGTCGGTGGCGAACCGGGCCAGTAGTTGATCGGCAACCTTGAGATCACCGGACTCGATCGACAATTCGGCCAGTGCGTGCAGGCTGTCGTCGGCGAACTCACCCTTGGACCATTTGGCCAGCACGGTGTCGAACAACTGCCGCGCGTCGGCGGCGTGTCCCAGATGCCGCTCGCACAGGGCCTGTTGAAACAGGATCGATTCGGCAACCGGTTGCTCGCCCGCCGCCGTCGCCGCGGCCTTCAACACTGCGGCCGCTTTGTCGTACTGAGTCAGCGACTTCAGACTGAGCCCGAGCCAATACCCCGCGGTGACGCGCTGCGACTGAGTCTTCAGCGCGGTTTCGAATTGCGGCACCGCTTCGGTGAAGCGGCCCGATTGATGGTAGGCATATCCGGCGTTGAGATGCGCGGCGGGAATGAAGCGGCTGGTGGGGAATCTTGTCGTCAACTCCAGATAGGCCGCCGCGGCCTCGGGGTATCGCTTACGTTCAAATGCCAGCGACCCCAGATGAAACTGCGCGTCCGCCGCCCGGGAGCCGTTGGGCTTGGCCGCGAGTTCCTTGAACTGTGCCGCGGCTTCGTCGTCGCGCTTGAGGGCTTCCAGCGCGCGGGCCCGTCCGAACTTCGCGTCCTCGACCAACGGGCCTTCCGGGAACCGGCTGATCGCCAGTTGAAAATTCACCAGCGCCGCCGGGTGATCGTTCAGCCGCAACTGAGTGTCGGCCAGATATGGAAGCGCGTGATCGTTGAGTGGATCTTTGGGGAAGTCTTTCAGGTAGGCGTCGAGTTCCGCCCGCGCGGCGGGAAGGTCTTCCATCAGGTAACTGCATTCGGCGATGCGATACCGCGCCTGGGGCAGATGCGTGCTTTGCGGATAGTCCTTCACGAACCGCCGCAGTTCATCGCGGGCAGACTTGAAGTCCTCCATGTTGACCAGCGTCAACCCGAGGTACAGCCGCACCAGGGGGACTTTCTCGTGCTTGTCGTACGTCTTCAGAAACGCCCGGAATCGATCGGCCGCGGTGGACCAGCGGCTTTGCTTGTACAGACCGACCGCCAGGTTGAATTCGTCCTGCGCGGCATCGGCATGGGCTGCGGAGGGGAAGGCACATTGCAGCACAACACAAGCCAGCAGGCAGCTCAGCACGAGCAGCCCGTGAAAAGGATGAAATGGGGAGCGTGACACCATGCCGTGAATTCCGCAGCGCAACAACGATTCCGCAGTCAGGCGTGATGGTAGCCGCGCGGGACGTCGCGGGCAAACCGCCGTTGGACTTGGTCCAACGGCCGGCGCATCAATAACTGTCGTAGCACGGACGCCTCGTCCGTGCGTCCCTTGCGTGCGATGACTGGGTTTGGGACGCACGGACGAGGCGTCCGTGCTACGGCTGATTCTCACCGAATCCCGACAGTTATTGATGCGCCGGTCCTCACTGCCTGTTGAAAATCGTGGGGTACGTTTCCAACGTGCCCGGATTCCCCCGAACAGAGCACGATGGAATCGTACTCCACGAGTTTATCAACAGGCCGCCAAGCGGGCGGAAGCGAATGTCGATTCGACCATTCCTCCAGCCCGATGCGTGGTTCCCGGCTGCGATGATTTCGGGCAGTTCTGCGCGCGTTTCGCATCGTCTGACCAACGAGCCGCCCAAGATTGCAAATTCCCGTTGAGATACCGCCCGCCCCTTGGAGAACAGCGAAAACTCGGGGTTTCGACAGCGGTTCTCCGAAGGTTGGCGACCACTTAGAGGCAACAGCGATCGCCATTGGCAAGGGGATTGCTTTGGACGGACGGGACCGGACGTCCGCGGGGCGTCGTCGGGTTTGGTCAACGTCGATCCTTAAGAGTCATCGCCAGTGATTGCTCCTCGCGAACGCAAGACAATCGTCGTCATCGGCAACGGCATGGTGGGCCACCGCTTCTGCGAGCGGCTCATCGAATACGACGTGGCCGGCGAATACCGCCTCGTCACGTTTTGCGAGGAGCCGCGCGCGGCGTACGACCGCGTTGGGCTGACGACCTTCTTCGCCCACCGCGATGCCGAAAAGCTGATGATCGCCCGCAAGGAGTGGTATCTCGAACACGGCATCGAACTGCACATTGGCGACCGGGCCTGCGAGGTCAACCGCGCGAAGAAACTCGTGCGGTCCGACAAGGGGGTCGAGATCGCCTACGATGCGATCGTGATGGCGACGGGATCATTTCCGTTCGTCCCCCCCGTGCCGGGGATCAAGAACGCGGGTGTCTTCGTCTACCGGACGATCGAAGACCTCCAGCACATGATCGAATACGCGAAGCACTCGAAGCGCTGCGCGGTCATCGGCGGCGGGCTGCTCGGGCTGGAGGCGGCGAAGGCGGCGTACGACCTGGGGCTCGAGACGCACGTCATCGAGTTCGCCCCGCGCCTGATGCCGCGCCAGATCGACGACCGGGGCTCGAAGGTGCTGGTCTCGAAGATCGAGGCCCTCGGCGTGAAGGTCCATCTCAACATCGGGACCAAGGAAGTGCTGGGCAAGAGCCACGTTGAGGGACTGAAGTTCAGCGACGACACGGAACTGCAGGTCGACATGCTCGTCGTCTCCGCCGGCATCCGGCCGCGCGACGATCTGGCGAAGTCGTGCGGGCTGGAGTTGGGCGCGCGGGGCGGCATCGCCGTCAACGATCACCTGCGGACCAGCGACCCCGACATCTACGCGGTCGGAGAATGTGCGCTGCACAGCGGAATGATCTACGGCCTGGTCGCGCCCGGCTACGACATGGCCGACATCGTGGCATGGAACTTCTGCGCTTCCGGTCCTGGCTCCTCCGGTCCCCTCGCCCCCTGCCTTGAGGGGGAGAGGGCTAGGGTGAGGGGGCCGAACGGCGAGAACGCTTCGTCGAACGCGAATGACTCTGCTTCGTCCCCGACGTGTTCATCGAAGCCCGGCGACACAGAAGACCCCCTCACCCTAACCCTCTCCCCCGAAGACGGGGGCGAGGGGACAGGAAAAGGCACTCGCGCTGCGCCCCGCCTGTTCACCGGGGCCGACATGTCCACGAAGCTCAAGCTGATGGGCGTCGATGTCGCCAGCTTCGGCAACTACGAAGCCGACGAGAAGACCGCGAAGTCACTGGTGTTTGAAGACCCGTTCGACGGCGTCTACAAGAAGATTCTGGTCTCGCTCGATGGAACGAAGCTGCTCGGCGGGATGCTGGTCGGCAACGCGGACGATTACGGCCGGTTGCTCATGACGTGCAAGTCGGACAAGCCGCTGAGTGTCACGCCATCGGAACTGCTGCTCGGGCCAAAGGGGCATGCAGCGGGCGGCGGCGTGGCGGATCTCGACGACAACGCCCAGATCTGTTCGTGCAACAATGTCTCGAAGGGCAGGCTCTGCGCGGCGATCGCCTCGGGCCTCTGCACGGTGGCCGACTTGAAGAGCAAGACCAAGGCGGGGGCTGGCTGCGGCGGTTGCGTGCCGCTCGTCACAGACCTGCTGAACAGCGAACTCAAAAAAGCGGGCAAGACGATCAACACGTCGCTCTGCGAGCACTTCGCCTTCACGCGGCAGGAGCTGTTCGACATCGTCAAGGTGAAGGGCTACCGCACGTTTGCCGAGTTGGTCGCCGGTCACGGCAAAGGCCACGGCTGCGAGATCTGCAAGCCGGCGGTGGCATCGATCCTCGCCAGCCTGTGGAACGAGAACGTGATGGACCACACGGTGCTGCAGGACAGCAACGACCGCTTCCTCGCGAACATCCAGCGCGGCGGCACGTTCTCGGTGGTCCCGCGCATCGCCGGCGGTGAAGTCACTCCTGAGAAGTTGATCGTGCTCGGACAGGTCGGCCGGAAGTACAACCTCTACACGAAGATCACCGGTGGCCAGCGAATCGACTTGTTCGGCGCGGCCGTTCACCAGCTTCCCGACATCTGGGAGGAGCTGATCGCCGGCGGCTTTGAAAGCGGACACGCCTATGGCAAGGCGCTGCGAACGGTGAAGAGCTGCGTCGGGTCGACGTGGTGCCGGTACGGCGTGCAAGATTCGGTCGGCTTCGCGGTCCGCATCGAGAACCGTTACAAGGGCCTGCGGTCTCCGCACAAGGTCAAGTCGGCCGTGTCGGGCTGCGTTCGTGAATGTGCCGAAGCGCAGTGCAAGGACTTCGGACTGATCGCGACCGAACACGGCTACAACCTGTACGTCTGCGGCAACGGCGGCGCGAAGCCCCGTCACGCGGACCTGCTCGCTTCGGACATCGATGAAGAGACCGCGATCACGTACATCGACCGCTTCCTGATGTACTACGTGCAGACCGCCGACCGCCTCACGCGGACCTCCGTCTGGCTCGACAAGATGGAGGGCGGGATCGAAGCCCTGCGCGGCGTGATCGTCGATGACAAGCTCGGCATCTGCGCGGACCTCGAACGCCAGATGCAGTTCTGCGTCGACTCGTACAAGTGCGAGTGGACCGAGGTCGTCAACGATCCCGAACGCCGCCGCCTGTTCAAACAGTTCGTCAACACCGACGAAACCGAGCCGACGATCGAGGTCGTCAGCGCACGGGGCCAGCCTCATCCCGCCCCCTGGACCGACGGCACGGTTTCGCTCGGCCAACTCACGCTGCCCGACGGCCGCACGCTGGCGGAGGCCGCCACGGAACCCGAGTCGCAGTTGCCCCCGTCACTCTCGTGGCAACCGGTCGGCAAGGTCTGGGACTTCCCCGTCGAGGGGGGCGCGACGATCAAGCACGGTCACGCGCAGATCGCGGTCTTCAACTTCGCCAGCCGCGGAGAATGGTATGCTTCCGACAACATGTGCCCGCACAAGCAGGAGTTCGTCCTGTCGCGCGGGATCATCGGCGACACCAACGGCACTCCGAAGGTCGCCTGCCCGGTCCACAAGAAGACGTTCTCGCTGCAAGACGGCAGGGGCTTGAACGATCCCGATTACTCGATCCGCACGTATCCGGTGAAGGTCGATGGAGACGACGTGTTGTTGCTGCTGCCACCCGCCGAACAACTCGCCACGGTCCCCGCGATCGAACAACGCAAGTGCGGCGGCTCGTGCTTTGCATGTGCTCCGGTGTGAAAGTGGATGGTGGGTAGTGGGTAGTGGATAGCCAGAGAAGATCTTTCGCGAAACGGTTCCTCGCCACGTCTCCACCAGTCCACCAGCAACTCTTTCTTTCTATCCACTACCCACCATCCACTACCCACTTCCCCCTCATGACCACCCTGCTCAATCAACCGCCGCAGCCTGTCGAACGAACGGTCGGTCCCATGCCGTCGTTTCTTCAGGAACTGTTGGCCGAGCAGCAGGATCTGACGGCGGTCGAGCGGTTCTCGCAGTTTCATGGGGGTGCCACACAGCCGTTGCAGGCGCGCTACTATTCGTCGCTGATGCCGGTCTCACCGCCCGGGCCCGGTGAGCAATACGCCTTCGAAGTGGATCTCGACCGGTGCAGCGGCTGCAAGGCGTGCGTCACCGCCTGCCATTCGCTCAACGGACTCGACGACGACGAGACCTGGCGCGACGTTGGCTTGTTGCACGGCGGTTCGACGACGCTGCCGGTGCTGCAGCACGTCACCACCGCCTGCCATCACTGCCTCGACCCGGCCTGCATGAACGTCTGTCCGACGCGCGCCTATGAGAAGGACGCCGTCACCGGAATCGTGATACATCTCGACGACCAGTGCTTCGGCTGCCAGTACTGCATCCTGGCCTGTCCCTACGAGGTGCCGAAGTACAGCGCCAAGCGCGGCATCGTCCGCAAGTGCGACATGTGCAGCCAGCGACTGGCGGTGGGTGAGG